>JAIWAT010000007.1:0-20067 GCA_048634225.1 Anaerolineales bacterium
CAGCACCCAGGATTACGAAAATTACCAGCACATAACCTGCATACCCGATCCTCTGGGCCAGGGGAACGGATTCCCGCACCTCAATAGATGCTTTCATAACATCCGAGATCTGTGTATCGCCGTGTTCATCCCTGTATTTTACTTCGGTATTGATACCATAGGCCTTGGGCAGGGCATCCTTATCCACTTTCACCTTATATTGTGCTTCATAGGAGTCGCCCGGGTTCAGTGTACCCAGGAATGCCTGGTCATCTGTGGTACTGAAGGGGTCAACCAGACTTATCCTGGCTACTGCATCCTCTGCCACTTCATCCCCTGTGTTCTTGTACGTAATATGAAGAACACCCGGCCCACCTGAAACCAGGCTATCGCTGACCTTAACGATCTCGAACTGGGCCCTTGGTTTCACGATTATCTGAAGAGGTAGTGTCTGGTTCTTGGTGATGTACCAGTAATCGAATTCCTTATCCGGATATCCTTCTACCTTCACATCATACTGGTATTGGTAAGTCAGGTTCAGCGTGAGTTCATATGTCCCGGCAGGTGCGTTATCAAATATCTCGATGTCGAACTCCATTGGCTGGGACGTTTCACTGTTTCGGAGGGAGCCTGCCTGCTGGAGACCGCTTAAAACCCTGAATGCATTTCCATCTTCAGTTTCCAGGGTTCCCCTGATATTGATGGCAGTAGTGACATCGTATTCCAGGTCAAGTTCTGCCTGGGCATCCATGGTTTCATCGGGGCCGGATGGGGTCTTATCAGTCTCAAACCCGAATATAAGCCCGTCGTTCATCAACTGGATAAAAACCGTAGATGTCTCACCACTTTCATATTCCGGGTTTCCCACAATAGAGGCTGTGAGTTGTGGTTCACCTATCACGTCATAGTAATCGTTGGTGAACTCCCAGATATTTGCAGGAATGCTTTCAGAATGAACATGGGCTGCGGTTGAAAATATCATGAACGCCACACATAACATCAATATCTTTTTATCCATTTTACTCACGTTGAACCGTTATTGTTGATTATTAATATAATATTTGTATTTGTTCAGTTCAAGCACACCATATACTTAATAGTACATCATGAATGCCTTTAATACTGAACTCAAAATCAAGCTCTGATCTAATGTGAAATCTACAATTCATAAGAGTCTGAGAAAATAGAATTGAGTAAAATGCAATTTAGCTTAAACAAATCAGGCTAAACAGTTTCTGTTTTTAGTTTTGTAATGCCAATTGGGCTAGACCCGCAGATCAAGCATTTGGCTTTTATGTAGCTAGTGACAAAATTGTACTTGTAGCCACATGTTTTGCATTGGAAGTACATATTCAATACATCTCCAATTAGTAATTAGCCTTCCACATGGATAAATCTTTTGATATATCATTATGATAAGCATGACTTTTCCAGTCCGGTTACCAACCATATTTAAAGGGTAATAGAAATGTTACTTTGATGACTTCTGACCTCATGAATTTCTTCCCCAAGCCCACCTGTTACCCTAACCAGAAAGAGGCAATGGATTCCATTTACAAAGCCATCCTGGACAGGAAGATAATAATGTTCGAAGGTGCCTGCGGGACCGGAAAGACCTTGAGTGCCCTTGTCCCGTCCCTGGCCGCAGCACAAAAACTGGGCAAGGTGGTCATCATTGCCACAAATGTCCACCAGCAGATGCTCCAGTTCATTGAGGAATCCAGGGAGATCAAGAAAAAGCAGGATATAAAAGTAGCAGTCCTGAAAGGGAAAAAGCACATGTGCCCCAGGGATGAGGACTACGAAACCTGCAGCGTGCTCAGGGAAAATACCTATGAGTTGATCGGGAAAGAGCGGGAGATCACTGAACTTGAATCGCGCCTTGATCTGCAGCAGGAATTAGAACCAGGCCCGGATAAAGTAGCGTCAGGATCTGGCAGGACAATGTCCGGTGAACTGGACAAACAAAACGGAATGGATGAACTGAACGAACTGGAAAAACGTGTCAGGGAACTTCGTGACCGACACTGCTCATACCTGTATAAAGTTGCAATATCTGATATAGAAGATTTTTCTGCATGGTACTATGAAGATGTACGCACGCCAGAGGATTTAAACGAATGGGCATATGAAAGAGGAATGTGCAGTTATGAACTGGTCAAACGCCAGATGATACATGCCAATTTGATAATCTGTAACTATCACCATATCCTGAACTTTGACATCTTAAGCAACCTGCTGGGCTGGATAGACAGGGGGCTGGATGATGTAATAATAATCTTTGATGAGGCCCATAACATCGAATCGGCTGCCAGGAGCCACTCATCTATGATACTGCCCGAATACAGCATGCAGCACGCATATGAGGAAGTTACTGCCAACGAGGCCGTGGGCAGGAACGATTCATACCGCATCAGGGATATGGAGGTGTTCTTCAGGACCATGCACCTGCATTTGAAGGATACATACGAATCAAGACTGGAGTTCGGTGAACGTGAGCGCCTGAGCGGCACGTGGAAGGATGTAAGCATCTGCGACCCAAAGCACAGGAACGATTATTTCCTGCATCATTTGCTGGAACAGGTGGAAGAAGCAGGGATAACCGACCTGGGTGACCTGCTTGAAGAAGCAGTTGAACTTGGGCAGTTCCTGGATGAATTTTATAAAGACCAGTACAAAAGCGGACATGCAGGAAGGCGGAAAAGGTCCCAGCTGCTGCGCAGTGCCGAGTTTGCCAGGTTCTACCTTGAACATGCCGCGGACCCTATCTATTATCCAATACTCAACCTGAGAATGCGGGACGGTGAAATGGAAGGCAGGATCGAACTGGTTTCGTGTATCCCGAGAAACATTACAGCACCGCTGTTCGGTTCATTATACTCCTCTATCCTTATGTCTGCTACCCTCCAGCCCTTCCCTGTAATGGGTGCTTCACTTGCCATCGACCGCCAAGTGGAGGAAATAGCATTCGGCCTTACATTCCCGGAAGATAACAGGCTTACCATTGCCGTTAATATACCGCCCCTGTTTGCCAGGAACAGGGACGATCCTAAAATAGTCGAACAGGTGACCCATGCACTTAATGATATCATCCACTGCAGCAGGGGGAATATACTGGTGTTTTTCCAGAGTTATCACGAAGCCCTGATGTATAAGGATCGCATCACCACCGATATACCCGTATATCTGGACGAGGTAGGTACATCTTCCCAGGAGATCAGGGAGGAGTTTTTCCAGGTCGGTGAATCAGGCCATAAAGCCGTGATATTTTCCTACCTGTGGGGTACCCTGACCGAAGGTGTAGATTACAAAGAGGCGCGGGGCAGGACTGTTGTGATCGTAGGGGTGGGCTACCCTGCCCTGAACGATCGTATGCGGGCCATTGAATCCGCTTATGAGCATGAGTTTGCCGGGCACGGCTGGGATTACGCTATCCAGGTGCCTGCCATACGTAAGATCAGGCAGGCGATGGGTCGGGTCATTCGCTCCCCAACTGACCATGGCGTGCGGATCCTGCTGGACGGCAGGTTCACTACCACATCACCAAGGCAGTGGAAAAAATATTCGGTATTTAATGCTTTTCCGCAGGAAGAGCGTGAGGAGATCATAGATGTGGAACTGGATAAAGTAAAATTCTCATTAATGAACTTTTTTAATGATATACAGGGACCTGCTGATCAAGAAAATGGAAAATTCAGACAGGATTGACAGGATTGACAGGATACGATCCAATCCTGTAAATCCTGTAAATCCTGTCAAAAGATTTGATTGAAACTAAGAAAATTACCTATATCGATATCGAAATGCGTTTATACTTTCCTATATGTTGAAAAACCAAATACACAAAATGCTTAATACTGACAAGGGCGTAAATGAATCAGATTTTAACGCCACAGGCATTAAATGCCTGAAATATCTTCCAGGAATATATTCTATGATCGTTTCAATGGACCTTGAGTTGAAGGATAGACCCGGCCAGCTTGTCCAGGCCCTCAAACCACTTTCCACGTTCGGTGCCAATATAATGAGTGTCCTGCACCAGCACGACCAGCGCACACCCAGGGGTGCCATACCTGTACAGGTCGTTTTCCAGTTGACCAACGGAAAATTAAATGATATCATCACCGACCTGGAAAAGGGAGGGGTCCGGATAGTACGTGTGGGAAAAAAACTAATGTACGAAGAAGTGACGGTCATCCTTATAGGCCACATAGTCCACAGTGATATGGGTGATACCATTGACCAGATCGACAGCACTGGCTTTGCCGAAGTGGTGAACCTGTCCATCTCCATGCCCGGGATAAATGAACCCTCATCCGCATCCCTGGTTATAAATGCAGTAGATATGGCACAGCTTGGTAAAGCCCTGGATATATTAAGACGGGTTGCCTCGGAAAAGGACCTGCTGGTCATCGAACCCATAGAAAAAGATTACTTATCGGTGGAAACATGAAGACCATAAGACTTTCCATAATCGGGTTCGGGGCAGTAGGCCAGGGCGTAGCCAATGCATTATTGCGTAAAAAGGATTACCTGGAAAGTGCAGGCTTAAACCTCAAGGTAGTGGCAATATCTGATCGCCTGGGTGCATGCATCGACCTCGATGGAGTTGACCTTGAGGCTGCACTGGAAAGGAAAAAGGAATCGGGTTCGGTTGCTACATCCGATGTTATGTCACTTGAAGTGATCAGGGACGTAGACCATGAACTGGTAGTGGAAGTTACCCCGACAAATATAGATGACGGGGAACCTGGTCTTACCTATATGCTGGAGGCATTCAGGCATGGGCGGCATGTGGTGACATCCAATAAAGGTCCACTTGCACTCAAGTACAACCAGTTATGTGATGAAGTAAAAAAGAATGCTGTCCATTTCAGGTATGAAGCGACAGTGGGCGGTGCCATGCCAATATTGAACCTGGCCCGGGATGCCCTGGCAGGCAACAGGATCATTGGTATAGAAGGGATATTGAACGGTACCTGCAACTACATACTCAGCCGGATGACAGAGGAGGGGTTATCATACCAGCACGTACTGGGTGAAGCCCAGGAACTGGGCTATGCAGAAACTGACCCCACCTACGATGTTGAGGGTATCGATACCGCATGTAAACTTGTCATACTGGCAAATTCCATTTTCGGGATGGATGTGACCTACGATGATGTAGAGGTTACAGGCATCACCAGGATCACACCTGAAGCCCTCACCCTGGCCGGAGATGAAGGAATGGTTATCAAGCTTATTGGAGAGGTAAAAGACGGTGAAAATGGCATAATAAAGGTCTCGCCAAAACTTGTGCCTGAACAACATCCACTTGCAGTGGGAGGCACACTTAACGTAGCCTTGTTAAAGACCGACATGGCAGGTCCTGTATGTGTGACCGGAAAAGGGGCCGGGTCAATAGAGACCGCCAGTGCCATATTGAGCGATATTATCGCAATTTGCAATAACAGCCATTGAGGGGCTATATTCTTGAGTTTTATGTCCAGTAACCTTAAACGTGTCAGGACCATTGCGGATTTCCAGTTCGGCAGGGGGGCAGGCAGTGCTTTGTTCCCTGATGATTCAGAGTTCCTCATGTCCAGGACCAACAGGGTCAGGCAGGTAAGTGTTGACGGGACCAGGATCGCCACTGTCCGCGCCAGGGACGGACTCCTTACATTGAGCATGAAAGGTGCCCTGCACCTGCATGATTTCCTGGAATTGCCTGCATATCGGGTCACTGTACATGCGGATGCAGTACCCTTTGTCCTTAAAGGCAAAACCCTGTTTGCCAAACATGTTGTTGATGTTGACCCTTCTATCAGGGCCATGGATGAAGTACTACTGGTGGACCTGGAAAACAACCTGCTTGTAACAGGACAGGCGCTACTTTGCGCAGCCGAGATGAAGGATTTTAACCGCGGGGCTGCTGTTACAGTAAGAAAAGGCAGGGGTTAGGAAAAGTAGGGGTTAGGAAAGGCAGGAGTTAAGAGAAAAATCTAAAAAACGTCAGCTCAATCTGTCAGATTAATAATAAACTCGCACTGGCCGTCTTCCTGGCATTTCTTTTTAGGCTGCATGACACTAACATCAGGATTTATTGCATGTGCCATACCCTTGAAATAATTCCTGCACACTACTATATTGGGTACAATATCCACAAGTACATCACTAAAAGGACACTCAAATATTTTCATTGAAGCTGAAGTCTTTGTATCTGATGTGATATCTGTATCGATCCCATTTAGCAGGCATACCATTTCCATAGGTTCAAGGCATGATCGTGCAGTATCTTTCTTGATATGGAGTGTGCCTTTCAAATTATTAGCGTCCTCTTTGCCAAGCTGGTAGCATACATCTTCGATAACAGGAAGGGTCTGGGACTGGAACTGGTCCATAAGCCTTGTTATGGCCATGGTTAATATCCTTGAGTTCAACAGGTTTTCCTGGAAATTCGATTTCGACGGAACCCCTAAAAGCTTCCAGTTCCTTGCGAATCGTTCTCGCTTGTCTGTTGATCTTCCTTCCATTTATTATCTCCACTTACTTACGACTTCAATGCAGAATACAGCATTATCAGTATGCCGGGGATTTCCACTAATAAGGCAATTGTCCGGGCAGTTTCTGAAGACATATCAGGTAAAACTACAGACGCAAGGATATCGAAATTACTGCCAAATATCAGGATAAATAGACCGATCGAGAGGATCAATAAGTTCTTCTGTTTCGTTTTTTCATAAGCTTCATAAATGAATAATACGAATGCCCCGCCAAGAAGATATACTATCACAGTCAGGATCATAACTGTTTCCAGACCAAAAATCATTTTACTTTACCTCCTTTATTAAAATATTACATGCTTTTTCTTTATGCCTTTTTGTAGTGATCAGGCTGCTTGACCCGAGTACCCCATCTATCTCATTGATTATACGAAGTACATTGTTCTTGAGGGAATTTATGTCAAATGTCCTTACTTTTAAGAACAGGTCATAGGGTTCCAGCAGTTCATATATCTCCAATATATCTTCGATATTATTGAGTTTATTGATTATATTGATCCTCCGGCTTGAGTCTATGTTAAGGCCGATGAATGTGGTAATGTTGAGATCGAGTTTGGATGGGTCAGTTATTATTGTAAAATTCTCAATTATATCTTCAGATTCAAGGTTCTTAATGCGTTTGTGGATGGTAGAAGTGGCAACTCCGAGTTCTTTTGCCATGTCGGTACTGTGCATCCGGCCATTCCTTGAAAGAAATCTAAGAATACAAATATCCAATTCGTCCATAATTAAGAAGAATACTTATCCTACTACAATATAAAAATTTCGACGAAATAAGCAAAATTGAAAAAAAATGGTGCGAAATAAGTGATTATTGAGTTTTATGTTTCAGATTTTATAAATATATAAAGTTTGCACTTTTTTTCCGGTATATCCTTTCCCTTTTTTTCCGTAATAGAAAGCAAGTTTTATCATTTATCATATTAGATTACACCTGGATAATATGGATACATCCTTACATGAGTATTCTGGATTATACTTAATATGCTACCAGAAGTAAAGATAATAGGCATGAATGACATTTAGACTGCAGGTTGATAAAATGGAACTTGAAAAATTACGACACGGTACTGAACTATTAAAACGCGGGTTTGCCAAAATGCAAAAGGGCGGGGTCATCATGGATGTAACCACCCCGGAAGAGGCACGTATAGCAGAAGATGCCGGGGCTGTTGCGGTCATGGCCCTGCACATGGTTCCGGCCGATATCAGGAAAACTGGCGGAGTGGCACGGATGGCTGATCCGCAGATCATAGCCGAGATCATTGATTCGGTCACTATACCTGTCATGGCAAAGGCCCGCATCGGGCATTTTGTGGAAGCCGAGATATTAGAAGCATTGGGCGCGGATATGATCGATGAGTCAGAAGTGCTCACACCGGCTGACGTTAAATACCACATAGATAAAAGGAACTTCACCATCCCCTTCGTATGCGGAGCACGGAACCTGGGCGAAGCCCTACGCAGGATACATGAAGGAGCGGCCATGATACGCACTAAAGGCGAGGCAGGCACTGGTGATGTGAGCGAAGCTGTGCGGCACATGCGCCTGATCAGCGAGCAGATTGGTAAATTAAAAGGCATGGACCTTCAGGAAATGGAACGGGTAGCCCGTGAGATCGAGGCTCCGATCGAACTGGTTGTGGAGACCGCCCAACGACAGCGCCTTCCAGTAGTGAACTTTGCAGCCGGGGGTGTTGCCACTCCTGCAGATGCGGCATTGATGATGAAACTGGGTGTTGATGGTGTTTTCGTGGGCAGTGGGATATTCAAATCAGAGAAACCGGCCGAGATGGCCTCGGCCATTGTAGAAGCTGTTAATAACTTTGACAATCCCGATGAACTTGCCAAGATTTCAAAGGGTCTTGGCAGCCAGATGAAAGGTATCAGTGTAAGCAGCATTCCCGAACAGGAAATACTGCAGACCCGAGGGTGGTAATTACCACCCATTTTGCTTTTTTCAACGTATAGGAAAGTATATACTTTCCTGCAGGCTTAGAAAATGCGAACGAAGTGAGCATTTTCTTGATCCTGTTTTGATTAAAAGTAAATAAACCAAGATATCCTTTTCTTACGATGCGTGTAGCAAAAATCGACAACTATTTAAGGCATAATACATGTTGGATTTTTAGAGAGAAATGTGTATAATAATGGTATGAATATCATGAAATGTAAAATCGAAAAACGTAATGAACACAAATCTTCCCTATTGGTCGACAAGAAAAACATTGACAAAAGCTGGGAAGATGAATTAAGCGAGTGGATAATTGAAGAGTTCTACTCCCCATACCAGGCATCCTGAAGTATATTTTTGGATTCAATTATTTGACATTATATCAATTAACCACAATTGATGGCGATATATCTTGGAATTAAAAGGAATCTGCAGCATATGTCACAATTCGGCTACAATGTTTACCTGCCAGTTGTGTGGCCGTCTCGTATGTAGCAATTGCTTTGATACCACAAGGGGAGTCTGTGTCCAGTGCAAAGGTGGGCATGGGCTGGGTTCTGTAGATACTGTATTTAGTGGATGATGTTACATTTCTATCGAATAAGCAGGTTATTCGTTTTCCAGTTTTCCCTCTCCTTCCTTAATGGTCCTGGAAAACCTTGATGAGATCGAATTTTTAATGGTATCTAACATTAACTCTTTACTCTCGGTATTATTACTGCTTCTGGTAATTGCACCAAATAGTCCCAGGGGAATTGTAATGGATGCATAAGACGAATTACCGATTATATTACCACAGTGTCCGAATGCTTTTTTAAATACCTGTGTCAGGTTGATCTCGATATTGTTGGATGTTGCATATACGTATATATTGGAAGTATCAACTGCATAGACAAGGGCGGTAGATATACCTTCCAGGTCAAGCATATATTTACACACCTTTGGCAGAGTACCAGGGTCTTTGATATAACCGGTATTGGTCAAAAGGTATGTATTTATTATCTCCCTGTTATTCAGTGCTTTTGCAAGATCATTAAATGTCTCGGATTTTACAGCAGGATTCTCTAATTTCAGGAGCAGGTCATGGTCTATGTGTTCAAGTACAAAGAGGTATGCTTCAAGTCCGTGTTTATTCAGGTTGGTTAAAAAAGTCCTGGTTCTGTCCCTGATCGCAAACAGGAACATGGTTGCTATGGTGGTGTCCATGGGTACCTTCAGGCTTCTGAAGTACTGGACCATGATGGTGGAAGTAGTTTCAACATTTGCCCTTATATCCTTATAATGGCATTTGATATCCTTAGTCGCCATACTGGAATGTGAAATGATTATCGCAGGGATATCAATTAAAGCACTGATATCTTCAGGCAGTTCACTTGGGACCACATCCACCAAAGCAAGGGTGCCTGAAAGTTCATCTGTGATCACATCAGGCAAAGGTTCTATGTTAGATCCCATTATATTTAGCAAGCCCTTATGGTGTACGGTGCCGGAATAATAACATTTGGAATTGGTGTGGAAATGTTCTGCAATCCTTGTAAGGCCATAGGCACTTGCCAGGGAATCTACAGTAGGGTTTTTCCTGATAAGTATTGTCAGTCCGTCTTGTGATTTTTTCAATACGGACTTGAGTTTCCTGCTCTTAAAGAATCCCAGCTTTTTCACAATATGTCACGTCCAATAAAACCAGATTTCTACTAATGAACTTCTACTAATATTATACTATGGTAATCATAGTATGGTATATGAAATATATGCATACCGATATATTCACAGGCCCCATTATCGATCCATTCAAACCAATTTCCATATCGGGTGACCTTCCACAGGTTCTATCCCCATGTCTGCCACGCTTTCTGATATCATGATATCAGCCATGGCTGCCAATGGGAATGTATATCTGGCATTTTCGATAGGACCGTACAGTATGAAGTCCCCGGCTGCCATCTGCTGGATACCAGTAGATGCAATATCACATATCTTGTAAATGAGTTTATCTTCTTTCCCAATATTTCGAAGCCAGTTCCATGCAGACGGGGCATTATGGATACCTGAACCCACAGGGAGGCCCCATCTTGCCTTGGCAGCAATGGTCATCCTGAGCGCTACTCCGGCACCGTTTCCCATGGGAGTAATGCTGGGGTCGATGAGCTTCTTCTTGATGCCACATTCATCTGCTGTTTCAAGCAGACCATGGGGGAGTGCCTTTCCGCCATCCTCCAACAGTTCCATACGCCCGCCCAGGCTTGAATCCATTGCATTGAAGCCCAGGATGATGGCAGTATCAATATCAGATAATGTCAGTGCCTCGATCTCTTCTTCTGTTACTGCCATATTCAGGCTGTTGTAAATGGTCTTATCGGCCAGGCCGATCTCACTTACATAAGTGGCTGCAGCCATTCGTACACGGCTTTCAGTAGAATCAATTAAAAGGGGCGCATCGGTCACATTGCTCACAAAGTCCAGGTAGCGCATTGCCGCCTCGGCGCTCTCTGCATAGATGTGCACCATGCATGGATTGCCGGTCTCATCAGAGAGTTCCTGCTGCCTGTTGATCAGTTTCTCGGCAGCGAGTTTATCAAAGATACCTTTGTCCGGGTCAGAGACTATGCTGTGTTTGTTGTAGAAGATGGTACCTGCCAGTACTGTCGGGTATTCACCGGGCTGGCCGCCAATCTTGATATTAGCGATATTGACGATCTCCTGCACTTTCTGGAATGTAAACATGTTGATCAGTCCTGTTTTTTTTGTAGCATATGATCCATAAGAGTATGTGGTCAGTTAACTGCGAACTAAGTGAGCAGTTTCTTGTTTCAGGTCTCGGCAAATATGACCCCTGATGTTGAGTCCATCAGGATTCCGGGAGCTATCATCATGTCCCCGCCTGTGATCTCACACTTAATCTTTTGTTTCTTCTTCCTGGTTTCAAGGATCATTGGTGGTTCAGGAAAGGGATTGCCCTTTGACTGGTATTTATCTATCAATTCCTGTATCTTGCCGGTCTCGACAAGTCCGCGCCTGTCAATTAGTTCCACCTGCTGCCTGAATCGTTCTATGGCCTTGGCGGGGATGTTCTCTATAAAGGGAATTGCGCCGTCCGACCCAATTATCCTCCCCTGCTCATCTATGCCGTTATTGTGTATTGCAAGAAGTGTATTGCCTGAAAGGTGTCCCCTTGACTCATTGCCGCATACTAAGATGTACCTGATGTTGGAATTTGAAATTGTGTTGATAATGATCTTCTCAATACCCAGGTTCTCTGTCTTGCAGCTGCCTACCATACATGCACCAGGAAACGGGTCCATGTCACTGGCAAGGGTGGCTGCACAAATTCGTGAATGGGGGTCGATTACTGTATAGTCACCCCGTACAGGAGGCCATTCTTTTGCGATAGTGTCATCCGACATTCTTGTACACTCATTGTTTTTCAGTTATTTAATGGCTTATGTTGTGATTGTTTATTCTAGATAAGTATTATTAATGCTTTAGCTGCGGTCTTTTCCCGCAAGTGCGGAAGCTATCATAATAGCCTTAGTGTAATGCCCGCCGACCCTACTGGAATCCACAAACACTTTATCCATCAACACGGCCGCACCATATCCGTACCCACCGGCAACCAGAACCAAAGTCCTGAAAATAAGGTTCCCTGATACACCATCCGGAGCCAGGAACAGCGGGATCCCAGCCGGGGTTTCCAGCAGTGCCACCCGGCCAGGGGCTCTCCATACCCAGCCTTTTACCCAGGGCAACCCGGGCATGGTTCTCCACCGCCTTTTTCTCAATACTTGAGATTATCTTAATAACTATACCCCGCAGCGCTCTGCTGTGGTTGGGTGTGCCGTCGCAACGTTTGACTCAGCATTCAATTTCAAAACAAATGTGGAGTGTAATAATCAATAGTTTGGTAGATCATGTAATGTTAAGGTTATACCATGGTTGTTAAATATGATGCAAAAGTAAATTAAATAGTACATTAATTGAATGTATTTAATCAGGTGTGGTAATGATAAAACTTAAAGGAAGCATCCTGGGGGATAAAACCCATGATGTGGGTTACCGGGTATTTTTATTGACTAAAGCAATGGAGCTGGGAATTGAGAGGTTTCGTGCCTCCAATACTTTTGAGAAGGATGTACAGGCAGTTGTGTTCTATTTGGAGGCTGATCAAACTTCCATTAACGAATATAAGGATTTTATTAATTCAAATTTTCCGGAAAATGCTGAGGTTACGGAAGTTTCGTTTGAGGATTACAGCAGATATGTTTCAAGCATATCCGACTATATGCATCTGATCCAGGTAGAGCTGTTAAATAAATGGATTCGGGCTATCCCCAATATTGAGAAAAAAACAGGGTCAAATGCTTGAAAAACAGGATAGCATGCTTGATAAACAGGATGCTACTATTGATATTCTAAAAAGCGTTAAGGAAGATACTTCAGCCATCAGAGAAGATATTTCAATTGCCAGAAAGGATACAAAGGATGAACTGTACGAAAAATACGAGTATTTGAGCCATGAGATCACAGATATAAAATCCACTCTTTCTGAAATTAAGGCAAAAGTGATGTGAATTTAATCATTTATAGGATGTGTGGTATGGATGTGCTGTGTCGTTGACTGTTCTATCGAACATCCCAGGTTGCACAGGGTGCGGGTGTGAAAGTGCTGTATAATATGGAGCTGAATCGGTCGCAGTATAATCCATTACACAGATGTTACCTAAAATCGCTGTCTGAAAAAATATATGGAAAATGGGACAGTGCCAATTAAATGAGGAGAATATTTAAATCATGATTTTTGCTTTTATTTGAGCTAAATCATGTTCTATCACTGAAATCCTTTCGTGATTCACCAACACGAATTGAAACGGTTTGGTTCTTGACCATAACATGAGTACACAAAGTTATATTTCATATGCTACAAAAAATAAAAATCCACATTATTTTTTTCAGAAAGTGTGCAAAACGACAAAAAAAAGAGATATGGCGCATGACATGCGCCAATTCCAGGTTATAGATCTATCAGGTATTTAGGCTCTTCTGGCTCAACTCCCGCTGCTTTATCCTCTTCTTCCTGGGATTTGATCTTCGTTGACAGACCCATAAGTTCAGCCACAAGCACGATCATGTCTTCCACCTGCATTACATTTTCAGGATTATCTCTCAGATCGAAGTTCGTGGAACCCTGCTGGTCGTATACATAGTCCCTTCCATCAGCAATATTACGGCGGCAGAACGGACAGCATGATGTCAGGATATCTGCCTTAACAGCCTGTGCATCCCTGATACGCTCGGCTGCGATATCAAGCGCCATATCAGGAATTCCAGCCTTTACACCGCCGCCAGCTCCACAGCACCGCTGAAGTTCCCTGATCCTGTCCATTTCTATGAATTTAAGACCTGGCAGGTTATCTAATACTATTCTCGGTGTTTCATACACACCACAATGCCGTCCAAGATGGCATGGGTCGTGATATGTGATGATCTTATTATCAAAGGACTTCTTCCATTCGATCTTACCCTGCTGGATGAGGTCTGCAAGCAGATCAGCGACATGTACTACTTCAAAGTTGGGTTTTCTACCCAGTAGTTTTGGCCAGTCTATAGTTGCAACCCTGTAGCAACCTGCACATGCGAACATCACCTGCTTGACTCCCCTTGCCTCCAGTGCTTCCACATTATGTTTGGCGTTTATTAAAGGGACATCACCTTTATGGGGCTGACCTGTTCTTATAATAGCAGAAGAACAGCACGTTTCCTCTTCTCCCAGATATATAAATGGAACGCCCAGGTGATTTAAGACCCTGGCTGTACATACTCCCAAGACCTGCTGGTTAAATCCTGCAGTACATCCAGCAAAATAAGCCACATCTGCTTCTTCGGCGATCTCAACATCATCAGGTATCCAATCCAGTCTTTGTTTCTGGTCTTTCATATACGGATTACGATACTCACCAATAAGCTTGGGGAAATTGACAGTCTTTCCGTATGGACCGTTGTCCCTCATCACAAGCTGCTTTCTGGTGGCCTCATACATATCAACAGTATTTATACCGGCTGGACAGACCGAAGCGCAAACCCCACATGTACTACAGTGGAAAAAGGCATCGGCAAAATCCTGGATATCATCCTCATCGAGCCGTTTCGGTCCGAATAATTTTGCCTTTAAGCCGTAACTCTGGCCCATATATTCCCTGAACCGGCTGATCTTGTTCATTGGGGAATATTTCCGGTCCCCATCCATTGCGTCCAGGGCAGGACACCATTTTTCACATTCCCCACATCTGGTGCAGGCATCGTACTGCATCATAAAAGTAGGACTAATTACATCAGTCTTGATGAATGGCTCTCCTTTTGGAATTACAGGTCTGGGTTCTTCTTCATCTGCCATGTTACTCTCCTCCGCCATTAACAAGAATGACCATTGGTGCTGCTAATATATGCATATACTTGCTGTACGGAATATAAGCAATACAAAACAGCAGTGAAATTGCTACATGGAACAGTGCAAAGGTCTCGGCTAATACTACATCACTACCCAGGAAAGTCCATGCACCTGCTGCCATGGCATCAGGTCTGAAACCTTCTGCCATAAAACCTGTTATTGTAATTATCAATGTACCCAGAACAAGTACCCAGTCAAACATTTGAGTACGTTTGACAACATCTGAAATTGCCAGGCGTCTTGCAATCGCGATGAAAAGTCCTATCAACAGCATATATCCAAGCACTTCATTACCAAAGTCAAGGCTGTTTCTTATGTCCACCAGGTCGATGTCCATTCCGATCTCATGCAGCACTTCAAATACTGCAAAAACCATTGAAAGAACGAACATACCGATCCATCCTATAAATATCAGCATATGCATCACCCATCTAAACGGGCTGCGTCTGAGTATTCTGCGCTGTACTAAGATATCCAGTAATATTGTGCTTATAAGGCTTTGCCTTTTATGGTGTCCCAATTTTTCATGGTTAATAGATTTTAAAAAGATTTTCAAGAAATGAGACGCACTTCCGCCGCCCCATTTTTGCATATTCAGATACATTCCTAATAAAAATATTAGAATTGCGATCATTGCAATTCCTATCATTATATAAAATGAAGGTATTCCCGAATAATAACTAAACTCAGCCATTAAATATTTTCCTCCTCAATGTGAAATTTTTAATTAATTTTATCAAATTAACAAGCAGAATCCATATTAATGATTCTTTGCAAGTCGAATTATCTTGGTATCTAACTTATATAAGTTTTGCGTATTTTTTTTTTAACAATATTATGGCAATAGCTATTTTTATAATGAATGAAATATTATAATCCCCTGGATTGTGTAAAAGCTATTATAAGATATGCCAGCTATAAGATTTTAACAGAGGCAAAATGAGTTTTAGATATTTCATTGAACAACTAAGGTCAGACCAGTTATTACATGAGATCGATGATAGTTATTCTCCTTACCTGGAAGTATCAGGTTCAGCACATAAAATAAAAGGCCCGGTTCTTTTTAATGATGTGATGGGGCATAAAATAGTAATAAATATTATCGCAAACCGGCAGTGTATGGCAGCATCACTGGGAACTACACCAGAGAAAATGGTTCATTACCTCGCAGATAAAGAACCTGATGGTGAAGTGATACTGGTAGATAACACCCCCTCAACAGAGGTTATAGAACCTGAAGTAGACCTTGGTAAGATCCCGATACTGACATATTTCAAAAAAGACGGCGGACCTTATATCACAGCCGGAGTGGTAGTATCAGAATACGGCGGCATGTGCAATGCATCGATTCATCGATTAATGGTGACGGGCAAAGATACTTTAGTAGGTCGTCTTGTAGAGAACCGTCATACATATAATCTTCAAAAGGCTGCATCTATAGCAGGTGAGCGGCTGCCCATTGCAATAGTTATAGGCATAGATCCTGTTATACTTCTGGCAACCACTACAAGAGTACCCGAAGGTAAAGAATTCCAGTATGCTGGGGCACTACTGGACCGACCTGTCGAGCTATTCGAACTTGATAACGGTGTCAGTATCCCGCATGCCGAATGGGTGCTGGAAGGATATATTGAACCTGATACCACTGTGGATGAAGGGCCGTTTGTAGATATTACAGATACCATAGACATCATCAGGCAACAACCGCTGATCCGGATCACAAAAGTCATGCACCGCCGTGACCCAATCTACCATGCAATCATGCCGGCAGGGGGCGAACACAAGATGCTCATGGGCATACCTTACGAACCCCTTATCCTAAAAGGAGTGAAGGAGGTTTGTGATGCCAGCAACGTAGTGCTGACCGAAGGTGGTTGCTCATATCTGCATGCCATTGTCCGGATACACAAGACCGCAGACAACGACGGGCGAAAGGCTATCGATGCAGCATTCTCGGCACATAAGAGCTTGAAGCATGTAGTGGTGGTGGATGATGATATTGACATTTTTGACCTGTCTGATGTGGAATATGCCATAGCAACAAGGTTCAGGGCAGACAAAGACCTGGTCGTGTACCCTAACGTACGGGGCAGCAGCCTTGACCCCATGTGTTCTGCAAACGGGAATACTGCCAAGATGGGACTTGACGCAACCATGATACTGGGAGAAGAGTACAAGTTCAAACGGGTGACCCCTGGGGAGGACTAAAAGCTTGTACCTGACACAGGAAGAAGAGTCTATCCTGGAAGGTGAGAGCGGTCCCACGCTCCAAAAAGCCATGGAGATCCTTACCACCCTTGGCGATATCTATGGCGCTGATTCACTTATACCGGTAAAGAGCGCCCAGATAGCAGGTGTAAGCTACAAGACAATAGGTGATGCCGGCCTGGAATGGATATCAGACCTTGAAGGCACAGTTGTAGTGCCTTCCATCCTGAACCCGGCAGGCATGGACCTGGAGCGCTGGCAGGAGATGGGTGTGGATGCGGATTTTGCATCCAAGCAGGCGCAGATCATTGAAGCATACAGGCGCCTGGGCGTGAGATGTGAATGCACCTGCACTCCCTATCATATTGACAAAGAACTGGCTGCTTTTGGCGACCACCTGGCATGGAGTGAAAGCTCGGCAATATCCTATGCCAATTCGGTGATAGGTGCCAGGACCAACCGCGAAGGCGGACCTTCGGCACTGTCGGCTGCGCTTATCGGAAAAACCGCAAATTACGGTTACCACCTGGACGAGAACCGGATTCCCACGATCGGATTTGAAGTGGATTGTAAATTAACAGGAGCCGATTACGGTGCCCTGGGCTGCCTGGCAGGGGCTGAGGCGGGCTCAGGTGTACCTATGTTCAGGCTCAGGTCAAAGCCATCCGATGCAGAATTGAAAGCCCTGGGTGCGGCCATGGCAGCTTCTGGTGCCGTTGCACTGTATCATGTAGAAGGTGTCACCCCTGAATCAGGGCAGCAAGAGTTTCCCAGGGAGACTATAATCATAGAGCGCAGACAGATTGATGATGTATTTGAGGAAGGATGCGGGAATGAACCTGACCTGGTGGCACTGGGCTGCCCCCATTACTCTGCCAGTGAACTGGAAGAAGCGGCACGCTTACTTGAAGACCATACCCCTGCAAAGGAAGTATGGATATGCACATCCCGCAGGGTAAGGGATGCTAATCCCGGACTGGTACGCAGAATCGAGGACAGCGGTGCAAAAGTGTTTGTTGATACCTGCATGGTGGTATCACCAGCCACAGACCGTTTCGGATGTGTACTGACAGATTCGGGTAAAGCCTTCAAGTATGTCCCGAACCTGTGTGGTGTAGGGGCCAGGATTGCCCACATCAACGAATGCCTGGCAGGAGAGGATGGAGATTAGGACCTTAAAAGGCAGGCCGATCTCCAGGGGACAGGCCGAAGGTGAGGCACTGGTTACTACCCAGTCCATTTCATTCCTCGGCAGTATCGACCCTGGCACAGGGATCGTGGTTGAGAAGGGACATGAACTTGAAGGTAAGGATGTGACAGGGAAGGTCCTTGTGTTCCCTTCAGGAAAGGGTTCCACAGTGGGATCGTATGTGATGTACCAGTTGAAAAAGAACAAAACTGCCCCCGCAGCAGTTATAAACAGGTCTGCCGAACCCATTGTGGCTGTAGGGGCTATCATATCTGACATACCAATGGTGGACAGCACCGAACCGGATGCTATTGATACTATAAGAACCGGGGATCGGGTCAGGGTCGATGGGACCAGGGGGGCTGTTGATATTTTATGAAGCTTACTGAATTTATGGACCATACCGAAGATAATGGAACTGACAAGCAGGGAATCGAATCTGCTATTTTTAAGATTATCGAGTCCGAAGTGCCGGATTTCAGGATATATGAGTATGCACTTGAAGATGGTTCATATTTTTTTTACGGCAATCCAATAAATGACCCGAAGGATGTGATCAGACGGCTCTGGGTCCCAATTTCAAGTATGGGCTATGACATCCGGATGGTCTATGAACTGGGTGAGTATGTACTTGTAATAAGCCCTGTTATTGAAAAGAAGGACCGGATATGGGTAAATGTGGTACTTGCAGCTATTACCGTTTTCACTACCATGTTCTTCGGTTCCATGTTCTTTGGTGTGGATCCCTTTTCAAATCCGACAGCTACATTGAAAGGTCTGCCTTTCACTTTAGCCATTATGTTCGTTTTGGGTTCCCATGAAATGGGACACTACCTAGTAGCAAGAATACACGGTATGAAGACATCGCTGCCCTATTTCATCCCTTTTTTCGGGATAGGTACCATGGGTGCCATCATCAAGCACAGGGGTCCCATTCCCAGCCGCACTGCCCTGTTCGATGTGGGAATTGCAGGACCTATAGTGGGCCTGGTCGCATCTATAATAGTAATAGCTATAGGTCTATCCCTGCCACCGTTGGATATTGTGCCACAGGATGATTTTATTTTTTATAAACTGTCACTGCCTGTGTTATTTACCTTTATTGCCAGTTTTGTAGGAGGGGTAGCTGATGATATGATCATTCATCCTGTGGCCTTTGCAGGCTGGGTCGGTATGCTTGTGACCGCATTGAACCTGATACCTGCGGGCCAGCTTGACGGTGGACATATGCTGCGTGCCATGATTGGTCCAAGGTCAGCATATGTATCTGCCGTGGTACCTTTCATTCTGCTTTCCCTTTCATTGTTCATCTATTTCGTGATGCAGCAAAATGGTGGTATGTGGCTGTTCTGGGGATTGATCATCACATTGTTTGCAGCGGCTGGCCACCCCGAACCCCTGGAGGATTCGGATTACCTGGGTAGCAGCAGGATATTGTTGGGCCTGCTGGTATTTGGGGTAGGCCTATTGTGTGTAACACTCGTCCCGATCCAGGTGTAGGGGGTTTGCAAACCTGGGCGGTGTGAATTTCAGGCTGGATAGTAAGAACCGCAATAGCCTTGCCGCCCTTATGCCACTGGTTAAGGGGGCGAAGTTGGTGCATAAGCCGGTGGATGGAATTATGGCGTATAGTTTTGCTACTGCACAGGCAGACAGGGTCTTTGATGAAATAAGAAACTCATCTACTGATTCTATTTACATTGCAGGCGGCCCGCACCCTTCAGCAAGGCCTGGTGAATGCCTGGAATATTTT
>JAIWAT010000008.1:0-18498 GCA_048634225.1 Anaerolineales bacterium
AGCTTGTCTATACCCAGCATAGTCAGTGCATCATCAGCAACATCCTGGGTTATCGTTCCATCGGCCCTGACAACTGCAAAATCCCTTGCACGCCTGAGCAGCCTGTTAACAATTCTTGGCGTTCCACGGCCGCGTTTCGCAATTTCAATAGTCCCATCCCGGGTTATGGGAATATGCAGGATAGAAGCACTTCGATGCACAACCTCAACAAGTTCATCGACAGTGTAATGATTAAGCCTGAATGTTATTCCAAATCTATCCCTGAGCGGTGAACTTAAAAGTCCTATCTTTGTAGTTGCACCAATAAGCGTAAAATGTTCAAGGCTGAGTTTTATTGACCTGGCACTTGCCCCCTCGCCAATCATAACATCAATTTCCAGATCTTCCATTGCAGGATACAATACCTCCTCAATAATTGAATTCATGCGGTGTATCTCATCAATAAAGAGCACATCTCCCCGTTTAAGTGAAGTAAGTATTGCAGCAAGATCTCCGGGCTTTTCCAGGATCGGTCCTGAGGTACTTTTTATGCTGACTCCCATCTCATGTGCTATAATATGTGCCAGTGTGGTTTTCCCAAGCCCTGGCGGTCCTGAAAATAAGATATGGTCGAGCGGCTCACCTCGTTTTTTTGAGGCTTCGATAGCTATTTTTATGGATTCCCTGATGGCATTTTGCCCTATAAACTCATCAAGTCTTAAGGGACGGATAGTAGTATCTTCCTGTTCATGATCCAGTTCAGAAGGAGATATGATTCTTTCTTCCATGATTATGCTTCAACTTCTTTTAATTTTAAAAGTGCTGCCTTGATCAATGCTTCGATCGTGGGTTCTTTAACACCGGCAGATACAGCATCTACAGCTTCCTTAGCTTCTCTTTGTTGAAAACCTAATGATACAAGAGCACTTACTGCATCATAATTGACATTACTTGTGCCGGTGGGAATAAATCCTTCCATTTTCTTTTTCATCTTATCCTTTAATTCCAGTATCAATCTCTTAGCATTTTTCCTGCCAATTCCTGAAATACTGGTAAGGACTTTTTCATCTTCATTGATTATTGCACTGGCGAAATCTTCTATTTTTATATCAGAAAGGATTTTCATTGCTATCTGGGGCCCGACTCCTGAAACATTAATTATTAATTTGAACATCCCAAGTTCGGTTGTATTCATGAATCCATAGAGGTTGAGCGCATCCTCCCTGACATTAAGGTGGGTATGAAGTTTTACTAATGCGTTTCCTTTTTCTTTAAGTTCCTGCAATGCCGGTTGTGGAACATTAACATGATATCCGATACCTCCGACATCAATTATAACAAAACCTTCACCACATTGCGCAATTTCGCCATATAAATGTGAGATCATATCATTATCTCATTATATGTATATGACATAAAGCAATCGAAAGACCATCAGCCGCATCATCAGGCCGGGGCAGTTCGTCCAGACCCAGAAGACTTTTTATCATTTCCTGCATCTGTCGTTTATCAGCGTGTCCGGAACCTGTTATTGCCTGCTTGATCTGGGCAGGTGTATATTCGAATATAGGTATTTGTTTTTGTTGTGCTGCAAGTAATATCACTCCTCTTGCTTCACTTACCCTCATTGCAGATGTGACATTTTTATTGAAAAAAAGTTTTTCAATAGCGACAGTTTGCGGATTGTACTTTTCAAACAGTGCATTGGTCTCGCTATATATTTCTAATAGACGCTCTGGTGTTTGTTTTTTAGCAGATGTCCGAATACATCCATAGCTTACTGGAATGATCTTTTCCTCTGCTTTTTGTATAACTCCAAAACCAACAGTTGCAAGTCCCGGATCGATTCCGACAATGATCATGGTAATTTCACGGCGATTATCAGGTATGTTATTGTATTATACCGGAAACATAGAATTTAAGGTATTTCATTATTTTTCAAGAATAGTTTATATGAATGCAGATATGGTTGTTAATATTTAGATAATCCCAAACCTTTTGACAAAATGAAAAAGACAAAATTTTTATTACCTCGCATTTATTTTCCACCATTTACTGCAGATACATTGCCGAAGCGAGGAATGCATCCTCAGGTTTTCCGATAAACTCACCAGTAGGGTACATGGATAATTCATACTTCTCATTGCTGTATGTATAGAATGCAAAGCCCCATCGATCATCGCCAAAATATCGAAGCCTGCATAAATGGACAGGAGTATTTCGGAGCCGTTCAATATACTCTTTCTTTGTCTCCGGCCAATCCTCGGGAGGCCAGTCATTGCTGACTTCTGGCTCTTGATAGGCATCAATGTAACAAAATTGACCTTTGAAGCGAATATCCAGGCGTGTGTACTTCCCTTTATAGTGCTTCTTGGCAATGCTTGTAATACGCTTCTCAACATCATGTTTAACCGGATCAGGGATTTTTATCCCTCCGGCGTCAGGATTAAAGCCCCATTTTTTCTGTGGCGACATGACCTTCTCCAAATATATTTTTCATTCTTTTAAAACACTTCCATACCATTTGGGAAATTTTCTCTTTATGAACTCATCCATCTCGTCTAAATTTTTAGGATTCTTGTTCTCTTCCCTCCACTCCTCAAAAACCGTCATGAAATTTTCATAAGGGGCATCGACAGCCCAATCCTTAAATTCTGTAGTGCCTTCCCGTTCGAACTGATCAATCCCTTTCAATATCCCCATGCAGTGAAGTTTAGCCTTTTCATCCATTGAAAGCTTCTGGCATTTCCTGAGATCGTCAATATAAGGCTCCAGTGCTTCTTCAAACATCTCAAAGGCCAGTTCATTAGGATCAACATACCCGTATCTCGTGCTTCCTGCGTTATTCCAGACATCCTCAACATCAAGGATGTTTAGATCATAGAAGATATCCTCTGCGATACCATCCGGATCCACATCTGTAAGGTATTCCAGCGCAATTTCTTCTATCCTTTTCGAAATCTTCGCATCCTCATCAGCAAGTCTTTTCAGGATTTCATTAGCATGCTCGCTGCTGACATCATAGAGAACCTGCTTATTTATGGCAAGTTTGGAGGGTGGCAGTGTGCTGTTCTTCGTGGGTTTTTGGGTCATTTGTTCATTAATTGTTCAGCCGTAGTTAGAACCAGCCACTTTGTCCTATCATTGCAATTATAGATATGCCAGAAAATATAAAAAATATAATTGCCAATGATGATACAATTATAGCAGGAATTAATACTACAATTGCTGATATGGTTGTTGTTAAATTATGAACATACTTACCTCCGATAATAATGAGATATAATTGGTATAGCCCAATCAACCACCCTAATAAAGGTATCCATGCTAATAGGTTCACGGCGCTGGAATATGATAATATTCGAACTGTCCCTTCATAAGTGCCAGTACCTCCTACAATCTTGAAAAATATAAATATAATAGCACCACTGAAAAATAAACCTATTAAACAGAATAAAGGTATTAGAATCAAATAAAAAAAGCTATTAAATTTTATATAATAAACAAGAAAATCTATCTGAGTAGAATAAAAAAGAAAAAAAACCATATTATTAAAAATATTGATAAGTGCTGAACCTATACCAAATACTATGAAATTCATAATAGCAAATTTTAATGGTTTTATGTAACCGCCTTCAGTAGGCATATTCTTATAGAATTCAGTGGGATTTATTATAACTTTTTTCCAAATCTCTGTGAAATTATCAATATAATCATTCATGATTTTACCACTTATAAATTAATGTTAATTAATTGATTGTAGACAGCCACCATCTTGGTCCGTTCTCCGGCAGGTATTTCATCATATAACGACCATGCCCCGAAATACGCCACTATAATCACCAACACTGCAACAATTATATAAATTGTTTGTTTCATTTTCTTTAATTCATCTTTTCTTCAATAAATTAACTGCTTAAAAAATAATAAAGTGGAGGTTAATCCTCCATATTACTAGCGACTTTACATTGAGTATGAGTATATCCATAGTATTCAGCTATTATCTGTCCAACTGTTGCAGCACAATAGTTACTCTCTTCTTGACTATAAAACGGTACATCCTGGACTGTCGGAAAAGCCTAATTTTTAAATATTTCAGCTTTACTGCCTAAATATGACTGGGCGCAGCATAGTGATTTAGTTGGAACAATATTTTTGAAAGTTTCAATTTAGGTGCTTTCCAGATACTTTTCCGACAATTTCCTAGACCATGTAAAACACAGCCTTGAAGAGACGGCGACAGGTCAATATTTGTGATTTTACCAGGAATAAGCTAAAAAAAGCCTGGGCCAGGGATCTGAAATCCAGGCTTGAAGGCTCTGAGAAACTGCTGACCTGGCAGGAATATCCTGGAGTTGTGGCCAAAAAGGTGGATAGGTTTGAGACTGAACTTCGCAGGCTCGGATGGCATGACCACTGACAAGGAAAGACCGGGCTACAGCGATATGATACGGTTCGTTTTGAAAGATAAATATAAATCATAAGAATACCAGAATACCTTTACTCTTTTGATCAGAGGGGATTTGATGGAAGAATTCACAGTCGAGCAGATAATCGAAATCCATGACAGGATAATAGATAAATACGGCGGCACTGGACGAATGCTCAATACAGGCACACTGGAATTACTGGTCTACAAACTCAACCGTAAAAAAGATATATTCAGGCAGGCGGCCTTATTTTTACATGCCATTGCAGCCCAGCATCCCTTTTTTGACGGAAATAAAAGAACAGCTTTTGCAGCAGCAGAAAATGTGCTCCAAGAGGCGGGATATTATCTGAATGCAGAGACTGACGAAATTGTCAATCTGATGCAAAAAATAGCTGAATATAAATGCTCGGTCCAGAAGATTGAAAAATGGGTAAAGGAAAAAGCTGCAGCTACATCTGAGCCAGTTTCTTAAATGCTTTGTCGTGCCTGTGCATTGTTTTCTCCAGGAGTTCCCGCCGCTTTGATGTTAATCCCTTTCCGACAGCGGGTTTAAGTATGCTTTCCTGGTTATCTTTTCCTGTCGAATCCATAAATAGTCATTGGTTGTTATTCTATTTATAATTGTAGCGTAAATGAGCCATCATCAACGGCTATATTCCGTTATTGATAATTATATTTAAACGTGCATATTTTATTATTCTTCACCTGCTTGTTTACCAGGATGACAAAACTCAGGCGAATTGGCAGGTGAACAACACTCATAACGGAATTGAGATCAAGTTAAACTATAGGCCTTCTGAAGATATCAGAAGCAAAATGAAGGGTGCAGGATTCAGGTGGTCCAGATGCCAGGTATCTGAAGTCCAGGCTTCAAGGTTCTGAGAAACTGCGGGCCAGGCAGGAATATCGGGGAGCTGTGGCTAGGAAGGTTGATAAGTTTGAGACCGAATTGCGCAGGCTCGGATGGCATGAGCACTGGTATGAGGACAAGAATGAGTTTGGGTGGAAAGTAGCTGATCTTGGGGGAAAGGTGGATTACTAAAAACAGGTACTTACGGACCTGGGGGGTTTGAAGATCACTCCAATGGATGTCGCTGACCCGACATATGATTAAGCCAAGCGGAAGCTGCTGAAGACCTACGGCACGCCTGAATGGATCCGTGTTAAAAGTATGAAGGACGTTAAAGAGGCCTTCCATGCCCGGATGTGCGAGGCGGCTGAAGAGCAGTGCGGGCGGTGGTGGGTGCTGCCGGCGGCGGGTATGGCTGTTGAAATATAATATTTATGAAACAGTGAACGGCAACCTTCAATCTGCGTGTATCTGCGGTTCACATTAAAATGCTATCCAGACCCAATTATAACCCATCTTTGACAAAAACCAAGCCAATAAATAGGCATGCATCCGTTTTTACATAGTATATCAAGTATAACTTGATGTACTCAAGAAAATCCGACCGAAGGGAGGATTTTGTTCTTCCAATCGCAGACCAGCATCCACTAAAACAAGGATTGAAACATAAACCATATATCGTTTAACCTCACTAAAATGTCACGAATGAGTGACATAAGGGATATTCCCGGTATAGGTGAAAAGACCGCCCGGCGCCTTATTGAACATTTCGGGTCAGAGGATGCTGTACTTGATGCATTTGAACAGCATGACGTAGCTGCCATTGCAGGTGCTCCGGGTGTTGGCCAAAAGAATGCTGTGACCCTTGTACAGGGATTTATTTTCAGGGACGAGAACTTCTCACCTGATGATTTCTTAAAAACTAAAGAAGGATGGCGTGTTTACAGGAGACTGCTTGACATCATACGGTCATACGCCAGCACCCCATATGCGAAGGATAAACTGAATATTTATTTTCCCCTACCTTCCTCGAAAAAAGAAAAGATCATGTCAGTGATGACCGGTGTTTCTAAAGCATGCCTGATGGTAAGCGGGATCGCTGCAATCGAAAACGGTATCGTTGACCTGAAAACCGCTCTGAAAGGTGTAAAGCCAATAAAAGCAACCACCCTGAAAAAAGTACGGGATAGGGTGCTGGTGGCAGCAAACCACGATGAATATGAGATAGCTTTGGCGGGTTTTGGACACGCAATAGACGTGATACTGGCAGGCTCACCCAGGGAACTTGCAGATGCAGCAGCAGCATACCACCATGTCACGTCCTCAATGAAACTCGAAGGTGTGGACCTGCCCTATAATGCAAATATCACATATGCAGACCTGGAGGCACTGGAAGTATGGGAGGTTGTCCCTGAACTGGAGATTGCCTTATTTTCCGGCAACCTCGCATCCATTACATCGGCTGCACAGGCTTATGACCTGGTCATCAATACTGAAAGCCGTTTCTTTTCCAGTATTAAACGATCTGATGTCAGCCGTCTTGAGACTATACTGGATGGAGTGGCAGATGATGGTGGGGTCAGGACCGGTTCCGACCCTGATGTAGACAGAATACAATCGGCTCTGGAACAACTGGATATCACAATAAAAGCTGCCGAAAAAATTGCTGATACACGTTTTAAGGAATACCTTAACAGCAGTACTGTTACCCTGACCGGTAAAGACTTGCTGGATGCGGTAGATGGTGGGGTCAGGGACCTGCTGGACAGGGAGATGGCAGAACGTTATAGGCAGATCATAAAAGAATCGGTCTTAGTTATTATTAAGGACCTGGACTTGAATCCTAAAGAAGGACTGTACCTGGATGGTCTTTTTTCCAATGACATCGTTACCACTATCCAGGCTGACATGGAGATAGTTGAACAGCTCAGGCAGTACCTCCATGCAGAACTGGCAAACCGCAATATGAAGATATTAAAGGAAACTGCCCGCAGCCTGTCAGAACTTAAGGATACGGCCCGCCAGCTTGTACCTGAAGCCATGGAACTGGATATGTGGTTCGCTATCGGGCTCTTTGCAATGGAGAAGGGGCTTGTTACTCCACAGATAGTCGATGAGGCGGGAATTGATATCAAGGGCGGCACAAACCTGTTCCTTTCAGGGAATGTGGAGCCTGTCAATTATTCACTTGGAGACAGGGAACAAAATTACGACAGAGATGGTTATTCACCTGAACGGGTGGCCGTACTGAGCGGGGTTAACTCGGGCGGCAAGACTTCCACACTGGACCTGGTCAGCCAGATCATGATACTGTCCCATATGGGATTTCCTGTGCCTGCCGAAGCTGCAGTTGTGGGGTTGGTGGATGAGATGTATTATTTCGGTAAATCCGGCGGCACAATGGATGCGGGTGCTTTTGAGTCCACAATTAGGGAATTCTCTGTTGTATCGGGAACGGGAAAGATGGCGGTACTGGTGGATGAACTGGAATCTATCACCGAGCCCGGGGCATCAGCCAGGATAATCGGCGGCATACTTGAATCCCTTGCCGGTAATCCGAGGGGAATTGGTGTGTTTGTGAGCCACCTTGCAGAGAATATAATGGAACATACATCGGCACCTGTGCGGGTTGACGGCATCGAAGCACGGGGACTGGATAAGAACCTTAACCTGATCGTGGACAGGAACCCGAGGTATAATTATGTGGCTAAGAGCACACCTGAACTTATCGTCGAGAGATTGGTGAGGCAGGCAGATGGTGTTGAGAGGGATTTTTACCAACATCTTCTTGATAAGTTCCAGTGAGAAATAGCCTCACATTAGACCCCTTTGTTTCCACTGTATTAATCATTATATTTGAATTATTTATAATGATTAGTAAGATTTCAGGGTTGTCATACAAACATTATGACTATGGCGATCACAAGCCATATCATTTTCTCCATGCCCTTGCGAGACCTCATCTTTAGATTGTCACACATAACCGACAATTCCCACACCCACATATATTCTTGCTAATTCACACGCACTATTTTAAAATCAAACAACGCAAGGAAAGGATTTTATTACAATAAAATAATTCTATCATGATAAAGAGGTATATAAAATGGAAGCGCCGACCATTGGTATGGACCGCAAAATTAAGGCTTTAGTAAGGGCGGGATATTATTCAAGTGAATTAGAAGTAATAAAAGATGCCATGAGAAGCCTGTTCAGGGAGAATACGGAACTCAAGATTAATGCGGCCATAGAACTTTACAAGGAAGGAGAAGTATCACTGGGCAAAGCGGCTGAGATAGCGGGAGTAAATACCATCGAATTTAAAGAGATTTTAGGTAAACGTGGAATCATCAGGGAGATAGAAGCGAGACCGGCTGAAGAAATGGACAGGAAGCTTAAAAAATACCTCCGAACATGATCTTCGACACAGATATTTTAAGCATGCTTGGTAAGACAGGCAGGATCGAATTGTTGAATAAACTATTTCCAGATGAAGACCTTGTAATTACTTTTGAAGTGTACAACGAACTTTTGATGGCAAAGGAAATTGGGTATAATTTTGTAGATGATATCATAAATCAAAGATTCAGGGTCATTCACCTGGACTCTGATTCAATCCACGAGTATGAACATATGAAAGAGAAGTTGTCAAATCTCCATACAGGTGAGCTGACATCCATCCTGTTATGCAAAAAGGAGGGGATGGATTTTGCGACCAATGATAAAAAGGCCAAGATGTTTTGCAAAGAAGTTGGCGTAGAGTGGCTGGATATTGTCGACATATTGAGGTTATGTTATCTCAAGTGCGTACTTGACAGAAAGGAAATTGAAACCCTGATCAGCGAAATTGAGGATAAAGACAGGACCAGAATTACAAGAGTGGAAGAAATTTTTGACAATAATGTGTGCTGATCGAGATGGGGTTTAAGCATTCCACTTATGTAAACAAAATACCCAATTCAACTGATATTTATACTCCATCTCCCAACATACCTGCCATGAACCCCCGTAAAAACCCTGACCGTTCTCCTCCTCATCCTGGCCCTCACCCTGTCTGGCTGCACCACTGATGACGAGCCCGCCGCCTTTGTTCACACCGCTCTGGAAGAACGATGCCATGATAGCCACCATCACGAACATTATGACTATGGCGATCACAAACCCATATCATCTTCTCCATGCCCTTGCCAGACCTCATAGAGATATTTGCACAGGGCAGTTTAAATGGTTTTTTGTGGGGTGATGCCTAAAACATATTTCCAAAGTGGCACAAACTGTATATTGAAACCCTTATAGACTTCCGATGCTTCATAATCTTCCGTTATCACAAGACCTGTATCAACGCCAAACTTATCCATAAACCTTAAAAGACCTTTCAGGTCACGCATCCTGACTTTTGAAGAATACTTAGACTCTATCGGCAATATCTGAGAACCATCCTGCAGAACAAAATCAACCTCTTTGTTTGCCTCACGCCAGAAAAGACTTGTTTTTGAAGCAAACTTGATCAGATTCTCTGCGACCTTTCCCATTGAAGCATCTGCACGCTCAAGAGCGATAGATGGATGTACCAGGTAATATTTCTTAAATTTTCTTGTTCGTTAATACAAATTAACGAATAATATCATTATTCGTTAACTAAACTTAACGAATAACTGTAATATCACATTTTAGAATATCTATACAGCTCCCAGGCATCAAACAGGACAAACGCTTTTCCAGCTACCCTGGTCTGCAAAGTCCTGGTTTGTCCCGCCGCCCAGCCTCTCTGAACCTTACCCTGCCACCGCAGCCCGCCAGGGCGGCAGGGTGGCAGCCAGCCTTGTGGATTCATGTGAGCTTTGAACCGCAGAGAATGTGATGTACCATTCAATAATTATTGATCAATAATGCGTGTGTACATGCAGTTGCACTAATTATTCAGTGCAATTTTTTGATCGCAAAGGTTACCATTTTTTCCAGTTCAAGCCATTGATCCTGTTGAAATGATTGACATTTCTTGTCAGCAACTCTTCTTTATTTACCATTACAATACCTGCAATCAGAACATCAAGGATATTTACAGGATTGCCGGTATTCATCAGTTCTGCCTGGATTTTGGCAGATGCTAGTACAGCAGGCATTTCAAATTCGAGGACGTCCATAGACCTCAGTAAAGAATTTACTTCCGTGTGGGATTTTTCGGGATTTTGAGAGCGGTCTGCACCGTAATAGAGTTCAAAAGCGTTTATGACGGTAGTTTTTGGGCTTTTGATCTTATCGGCTTGAGCAGCTGCAGCTGCATCACCTCTGAGAAGAGCAACCAGATAATCGGTATCCAGTATAGTCATAATTTTGCACGCTCTAAACGAGATATATCAGTTCCACAGGACCTTATTTCAATGGCCGCCTTTTCAAATTCATCGTCTTTCAATCTTCCGGCAAATTCTTTTAACGGTTTTTTACTGACTATTCCTGTAATACGATTAATGAGGACTGTAAAGCTTTCCCCCTCTTTTTTTAGCTGCATAAGGCTTTTGTAAGCTTCTTCTGAGATAGTTAATGTTTTATGAGCCACATGTCTAAGTGTATTTATTCGTGTATTTAAATGTGCCTGCCATTTTTATTCCTTACGTCTATCGTTAATAGAGAATGATTCCACCCCACATCCGTTCCTTCATAAATATTCAACAATAGGCATGGTAGCATGACCGATTATGCCAAACAAATACCTGATACCAACAATCAAGTTCTTTCAGTACGTCCGCGCCATCAGCACCACAATATCGGTAGGCTTACCGCAAATGGGGCACGAACCATCACCTTTACCCAGTGCAGGGTCCTCAGGCTCACCCAGTATACCAGCACCCACGATCTCTTCCATCTCAAGCCCGCATTCCCGCTCGCCGCACCATGCAATACGTGCTATGCCTGTCTGGATATAATCCCTCACCTCATCCAGGTCAGTGCACAACCTGATATGGTCATTTAATTCACTGGCAGCAATCTCGAACAGGCTATCGTGAATATCAGTAAAAGCTTTATTGACCCCTGTCAGGATACTATCTAATGGAACGCTGGTCTTTACACCATTTCGCAATGCAACAACTGCGGAATTGTTCTTTAAATCCCTTGGTCCTATCTCGATGCGTACAGGAACCCCTTTCATTTCCCATTTATAATACTTGGCACCCGGCCTGGCGTCACTATCGTCAATTACGACCCGCAGTCCGGACCGCTTTAACGTATCTGACACTTTGTTTACTGCTGTTATGACTTTCTTATCATCACCGAATAGAATAGGGATTATTACAACCTGCACAGGTGCAACCTCTGGCGGTAACACCAGCCCCTTATTGTCGCCATGAATGGATATCAGGGCTGCGATACTGCGTTCACTGACACCATAACAGGTCTGGTGGGCCAGTATCTGCTCACCGTTAGCATCCTCGTACCTGATATCAAAGGTATTGGCAAAATTATCACCAAGGTGATGTGCCGTACCCACCTGCAGGGTCTTACCGTCAGGCATCAGTGCATCCACTGCCATGGTGTAGTCAGCACCAGGGAACTTATCCCAGTCGGGCCGCTTGCTCACCACAGTGGGCACAGCGAGCCGATTGTAGAACTCCTGGTATATTCGGGTAGCTTCCCTGACCTGGGCGGCTGCATCGTCCCATGTGGCATGAACAGTATGTGCCTCCTTGAAGGAAGTGATCTCGCGCAGGCGGATGAGGGGGCGCGTATGTTTGGTCTCGTAGCGGAAGGTATTGACTATCTGGTAGATAAGCAGCGGCAAATCGGCATGGGAGCGCACCCAGAGTTTGTACATTGGATAAATAGCAGTCTCACTTGTGGGGCGCAGTGCCAGTTTCACATCCAGCGGGTCAGTGCCGCCGTGTGTGACCCAGTAGACCTCATCCTCAAAGCCTTTGATATGCTCGGCCTCTTTCATGAACTCATGTTCAGGGATAAGCAGGGGGAACATAGCCTCAAGGTGCCCGGTATTGTCAAGGAGTTCACGCATAATGGAATAGACCCTGGAGCGAATGGAAAAACCAAAAGGGTTCCAGACATACAGTCCCTTGACAGGGTAGCGCACGTCCATGATCTCAGCTATCCTGAGCAGTTCATTATACCATTCGCTAAAGTCTGACTTGGGAGGAAGTGTTTTTGATTCTTCGGCAAGCTTTGCATTACCGGATGAAATGGAGAGGTCGGTCATAGTAGGGGTCTTGATGGTGAAGGAAATAATATTCTTTTCGGTTATTACCAGACAGTGTAACTTGCTTTTAGTTCCATTTCCCTTACGAGTTTCTGGTAATTGTTTAATGTAGGCCCATCCCATTCATAATCGAAATCCTGGAACTTTTCACTCAACTTTTCCATCTCTTCCCTGGTCAGGTTCTTTTTCAATGGCCTGAAGATCTCTTCATCCTCATTCAAGTAGAGAGGGCGCACGTTTCTGACGAACTCCCGGATATTTTTCATAATACTTATTTTAGCATCCATATCCCCATTTGAGTAATCTTCCACAGAATCGATTATTGTGGCAAGCAACTTGTCATTTTCTCTGTACCGGCTAATGTAAGATTGGATCAATTCTTTTACATCATTTTTCCCGATCTCTTCTAAAAATGGTAACAAAATATCTTCTTCTTTTCCATAATGGTATTCATCATTGCATTCAAGTAACATGCCAATGTTTCCCAGAATCATATCAGAGGATATAGTTCTTTGTTCTTCAATACCCTCAGCTAATTTTTCCATCACATCCATTACCCTTTCTATTATTCTATGCTCATCAATTAACTGTGTGATAGGGTCGCTCTTTTTGTTTAATATAATAATAATCACCTTTGAATGGTCTATATTGCTCCATTTAAAGACACAGACTAATATAAATGTATAGGCCATTTATCTGCTATAACAAGATATTTTGATTAAATTACATTTTATCAGGGTATTGCTTTATTGAGTAGGATTTTATATCTTTATCCCGTTTGATAGTTGTAAACATCCGGAGGATATCTATTGTTTGAGAATATTGTAGCACCTGGCGGTTATTTAGGTATATTCTTATTATCCCTTATCGCCAGCAGCCTGCTCCCCATATTCCTTGAACCTGCTGTGGCAGGTCTGCCTGCCCTGGGTTTTCCATTATTCCCTACCGTAGTCATAGTATCGGCAGGTGCCACCTTTGGAAGCCTGACCACATATTTCCTGGGCCGCGGCAGTGAAGCCATTGCCGGGCGGTTCAATAAAGGTGGGATAGGGGAGCGAATTCACGGCTGGTTCAATCTGCATGAATGGATAGGTATTACAGTAGTATTCCTGGGCGCACTGACCCCGTTTCCCTTTGAGGTGGTCACATTTGTGGCAGGATTCTCCCGGTTTCCGGTGCGGTTATATACTTTCGGGTGTTTTTTTGGTAAATTGTTAAAGTTTGCAGTTTTTATGCTGTTCGGCAATGCGGTGCTTACTTATTTTATTTGAACTATCTTTAACTGGACTATCGGTTTATTCTAATTTGAACTGGCTAATGGCAATCCCAAAAAATAGAATCATCATCAATACCAGGATACCCACTTCTTCCACTATTCCGGCCAATCCCAGGTCGAAATATATCAGGTCATAGAACCCTTCCATGGCCCATGCCGTTATTGTGAAATGCGCCATATCCTGCATGAACTGGGGCTCAATGAACAGCGGCCACCATGAACCGCCCACGGCAGACATTATCAATACCAGCAGGAGGGATACTGAATCTGCCTGGTCTGCTGTTTTCACCAGTACAGCCACCAGTAGCCCCAATCCCGTGGATGCCAGTGTGATTGCAGCTATCAGTATCAATAGGGCCAGCGTATCACTGCCCAGGTTCAGGTCAAAGACCACATTTCCGAAATACATCAGGACGGTAAGCTGCACAAATCCCCTTATAAATGTACTGGCGATCTTACCCCCGATAATCTCTACCCTGCTGATAGGGGCGGTTACCAGCCGTCTCAGTGTCCCTGCTTCCTGTTCTTTTATCAGGCTTACAGATCCGATCTGTACAGTGGTGAACAAAAGGAACATAACAGCGAATCCGGGAACATACTGGGTAAAAGCCGAGAATTCTGCCAGACTAGATGCAGTACTTTCAATTGTCACTTCCACGGGCGGGGGTTGCACGAACTGTTCTGCTGTATCAACAATTTCCATTATCTGCTCCTCTGTATAGACCGGGATCCCGTATGCACCTACTGTTTTTACAACTACAACATTGGTCGATATCCTGCTGGCATAACCTTCTACTATCTTTTCCAGCACTGTGTTTTGCGATTCCTCAGTAGGGTTTGTAATGATCAGCAATTCGGTGTCCTGTCCTGTCATAACTGATTCAGTAAAACCCAGGGGGATAATTATCAGCCTGCCGTATTCCTGGTTCTTGACCCTTTCCCTGGCAGCAAACTCGTTTGATTCCATATCCACATCCAGGATATCAATATCTTCCAGGAACTCTACAAGTCCCCTGGATATTTCATCGTTGTCCAGATCCACTACCAATACACTGATCCGTATGTTCTGCTCATAATCACCACCCAGTGCCAGCCCGGAAACAGATATTATCAACATTGGCACCAGGAACATCATCAGGAGGGCATTTCGGTCCCGTAGTATAATTTTCAGGTCCTTGGCAGCGATGATATGGAACTTCATTTTTTACCCTCTCAAACTTGTCCCGGTCAGGTGAAGGAACAGGGATTCAAGGTCAGGTTCCTTGATGTAGATGGACTCCACCCTTGTTCCTGAAGATATCAGGATATCGATTATTCCTACCAGCGATTCCCTGCCCCGTACCAGTTGGATGGTCATGTTCCCTTCATCCAGCGATACCTTCTGGACATTAGGCATACGTTTAATAGATTCCACAGGTCCGGGCAGTATCTCCGATGCCAGCACATGGATCAGATCACTCTTACCAACCAATTCCAGCAGTCCTTTTAGTGTATCCAGTGCTATTAGCTTTCCCTTGTCCATTATAGCTATGCGCTGGCACAATTTCTCTGCATCCTCCATCTGGTGTGTGGTCAGGAGCACGGTTGTACCCTGGCGGTTAAGGTCCTGGATGGTATCGTATATTCTCCTGCGGCTCTGTGGATCTACTCCTGTAGAGGGTTCGTCCAGGTACAGTATTTTGGGTTCGTGCAGCAGTGCAGCAGCGATATTGATCCTGCGTTTCATACCCCCTGAGTAACCTTCCAGCAGGTCGTCGGCACGCTCGGTCAGACCTACCATGTCCAGGAGTGCTTCTACCCGCGATTTCAGTGTCCTGCCAGATAGACCGTATATCTTTCCATAAAAAGCCAGGTTCTCCCTTGCCGTCAATGTGTGATACAGGCTTATCTCCTGGGGCACCACACCTATGATCTTCTTTATGTTGTTGGCATTCTTCCGTATATCAGATCCGTCGATGATCACACTGCCCAGGGTGGGCTCCAGCAGACAGCACAAAATGGAAATGATGGTGGATTTGCCCGCACCGTTTGGGCCGAGCAGCCCGAATATCTCACCCCTTTCGATCTCAAAGGAAACCCCGTCTACTGCTGTGTGACCGTTATACTTCTTGACCAGGTTCTCCACAGTGATAATGACATCAGTGTTCACTACCGCTGCCACCTTCCCGCCGCTTCAGGTATAAGAATATCAATACAGCTATTACTATCAAGCCAGCACCCAGCAGATAGGGATTGCCGAATATTCCTCTCTCTTCCTCCTGGTCCCTGACCTGTGCCGGGATATAGATAATATCTGATATCCTAGTCTGTCCTTCTGCATCCTCGTATTCGATCTCTGCTTTAACAGAATATGCTTTAGGTATGGCATCAGGGTCCACATCGATGTTGAACATGGCCCGGATCTGGTCACCTGGTTCCATATCTCCCAAAAAAGCGGTATAATCCGTGCTGCTGAGCGGGTTTGATAATCGCAACCTTGCAGTGGCCCTTGAGGCTGTTTCTTCCCCTGTGTTATGGAAGGTTATACTGAAGATACCTGACTTTCCCGGTAGGAGGTCACTGGTTATTTCCGTGACTTCGAAATCGGCCTGTTCTTTGACAATTATGAAAATATCATGGGTCTCGTTGACATGCTGGTACAGCATATTGTAATCTACCTGGTTGTTAGATGCATTCCCGTCCACCTGGACATCTTCCTGGAACTGGTAGGTAAGGTTTACTTTTAGTGTGTATTTCCCGGCAGGGGCACTGTCCCATATCTTGATCTCAAAGGCCAGGGGCGAAGAGACCTGTCCCGATACCATGGTACCTGCGCTCTGGGGCGGCGTTTTAATGTCCACGGGAGCGTCCCCTGCCGATAAACAAGCCACTACTCCCACAGCCGTAGTAATGCCGTATTCCTGCTGCTGTTCTATCTTTGAGAGGGCGATCTCATTGGCACCAACTGGCTTGTCCTCGGATTCGAAACCTGTTATCTTGCCCTGGTTCATGACCTGGACCAGTATGGTAGAGGTCTCATCTTTATCATATTCAGGGCTGCCTGCAATACTTACCACCATCTCGGGACTGCCATATGCTGTGAAATAGTCATCAGTGAATGTCCAGATATTAGGTGGAATGTTTTCTGCACTTGACTGGACAAGTAATATCGATATTAGAAATACCATCACGATTAATTTGTTCATTATCGAATCCCCTGAAATGTATTGGGCTTGAGAATAATGTTAGCTAATGGTTGAAAAGCATTTGTACTGATATACGGATAGTTTTAAGTCTTTTATCGGGGAGTATATATCCTAAAACCAAGGTGGAAACAATGGCCGATGTTACTCAATCCGATATGACCCCAAATGAAAAACAGGTACTTCTGGCAATGGGAGACCTGGAGACAACAGACCCGCAAAAATTATCAGCGGCTTCAGACCTCAGCGTGGAAGCTGCCGTACAGGGTGCATTCCTGCTTGAAGAAAAGGGACTGTTACAGGTATCTGAGTTTACAACTGAGAAATACAACCTGACAAAGGAAGGGGAAGAATATGTCAGTTCGGGCCTGCCCGAACGGCAGGTCATCGAAAAGGTCACATCACCCACACCCATTGATGCCCTGAAAGATGAGTTCGGCCCGAAATTTGTCGGAATTGCACTGGGCTGGCTGCGCAAAAAAGGCTGGGCCCAAATCGAAGACGGTAACCTTGTCCCTGGTGACATGCCCCCGCCGGGAGATGATGAAGAGGCCCTGGCCGGTCTAAAGGCTGGTACCCTTACTGCCATTTCGAAGGGTGTAAAAAAAGACCTTGTCAAGCGCAATCTCATTGAGGTCAGCGAAGATAAGACCCGCACCATTACGATAACAGAGCCAGGGATTGAATTGTTCCGTTCAGGTATCACCCTGGAAGAAGATGTGGCCCAGCTCACATCAGACCTTATAAGGACAGGCAGCTGGAAGGACAAACACCTCCGGCCTTACAATATCAACGCACCTGTGCAACCTGTTTACGGCGCCAAGACCCACCCGTACCAGAGGCTCATAGATGAGATGCGCCAGATATTCCTGGAGATGGGATTCACAGAGATCAAGGGCGAGATAATCCAGAGCAGTTTCTGGAATTTCGATGCCCTGTTCCAGCCCCAGGACCACCCTGCCCGGGATATGCAGGATACCTTCTACCTGGACAGCACCGGTGATGTGCCACCCGAATACACTGATTCCGTGGCTGCCATGCACGAACACGGGGGAGATATCGACAGCAAGGGATGGGGGGGCAAGTGGAGCAGGGAGCAGGCCAAAAAGAACGTACTGCGCACCCACACCACAGCCAATACCATCAAATATCTTGCAGACAACCCGGACCCGCCTGTAAAGGCTTTCTGCATCGACAGGGCATACCGCAGGGAGACTATTGACCCCACCCATACCCCCGAGTTCGAGCAGCTTGAGGGTGTGGTCATGGATGAGGGTATGAGCTTTTCAAACCTGCTTGGGCTGCTGACCGAGTTCTATCACAGGATAGGGTTTGCCGATGTCAGGTTCAGGCCCGCCTATTTCCCTTATACCGAGCCCAGCGTGGAACCGGAAGTGTATATCGAGGGTATGGGCTGGATCGAACTGGGTGGTGCAGGTGTATTCCGCAAGGAGGTCACCGAACCCCTGGGCATCAAGTATCCTGTCCTTGCATGGGGCCTGGGTGTCAGCAGGCTGGCAATGCTGAGACTGGGTTTGCGTGACCTTCGGACGCTGTACCAGTCAGATATCGACT
>JAIWAT010000009.1:0-17160 GCA_048634225.1 Anaerolineales bacterium
TTTGCCCTCTCATAAACCATATTCTGGGCCTGGCACCAGCCGTTCACAAATGCCGTCACTGTTACCTTTCCCGGTACAGTTTCAGGCTTCTTCTTTTGCTTGATCCATCGTGGGGGTTCGGCAGTATCTGTAAATGGTTTCCATAATAACACAGAAAGACCCTGCCTTTCTACTTTGGAGTACTCTTGTTTCTTAAACCACGACGCCTTCATCCAGAAAGGCAAAAACATACCCCAGGCTGCCATGCCCTGTGCACCCCTGTCCCTTGCATCATCCTCTGCCGCCCTGAGTAGTGCCTTTCCCATGCCTTTTTTCTGGAAATTACCCCTGCCCTGCTTGTATCCATGTACCCAGATGCAGTGTATGAAATAAAGGTCGTTCCCGTCTGCGAACGAGTGCTCAATGGGGCCGTATTGGATCATCCCCCCGACTTGCCCCCCTTCATCCAGGGCAAGTTTAACTCTTAACCCTTTATCGACCATTCCCTTGTACCAAAGTTCCTTACGGGTGCCTGCCTCTTTTATTTCTTCAGACCAATCTTCGAGGCACATGAAATATAATTGCAGGTGGTCATCAGCAAGGTCTATAACATTCATATCCTCTCCCAATTAAAATACATCCTCGAACAACCACCCGAACTCCTGCGGCCGGTTAAGGAAATCCAGCTTCCCCATATCCTGCACAAGCCCGTATCTCTCTGCCCCATCTCAGCAAGACAGTCCGGGTATAACATTTAAGGTTTAATGATTTTTATCTGATAACTTTCATTCAGAAAGGACAGCTCTTCATCACGGTTATAAAAGATAGTTTAAACTATTATAGTTTAAACTCTTTATTAATTGTGCCGTCATACTTCCCAATATCCATCATCGAAACCATCCGCCCCATCACATCATCCACACCTTCACCTGTCAGGGTTGACATGGCCGCATCGAACCTGCTTCCCGGCATGTCAACTTTATTGTCTGCCGCCAGCAGGTCAGCCTTGTTGGCCGCTACCAACAGGGGCATATCAATATGCTCCCGCACTTCATCCAGAAGCCTCATCTGCTCATCCGGCTCATACCCGCACGTACCAGTGGGGTCAATAATGAACAACAGCACATCGCCAAGGTGCCTCAGTGCCGAGATGGCCTGCATTTCTATCTCATTGCGCTCTCCCAGCGGCCTGTCCAGCAGCCCCGGCGTATCCACTATCTGGCACCTGGTACTTCCCACATTGAAATGCCCCACAGCCAGCCCTTTGGTTGTGAAAGGATAGGACGCGATCTCTGGAGTTGCGCTTGATACCCTGGATACGAAACTGGACTTACCCACATTGGGATAACCAGCAATGACGATTGTAGGTTCAATACCCACATCAGGGAGTTTTCTCAGTTTATTCCTGGCATCATTCAGTAACCTGAGGCTTTTATCCACATCCCTTGTGATAGAAGATATCCTGCCGTAAGCAGCCTTACGAACAGCCACAGGGTCATCGCTGTGCCGCATCTTTCCCACGTGCAGCCGTGCCACTTCATGTATCTTCTCACCAGCCCACTGCACTGATGCAATATTGGTCCTCAATGCATCCACACCCACCAGTATGTCTGCTAATTCCCTGTAGAATTCAGGGATATTATCAAAACTTGGGAACTGCCGCACCACATTGGCCAGATTATCAGACAGGATATTGGCTGCGGTCAACAGCATGGACTCCTCAGCCCGGCGGCGGGAAAATTCACTCCTGACAGTCTTACCTTTCCGGGCACGGCTGGCTTTGCGAAAGGACTTGTCCAGCAGTTCTTCCGAAGTGGGGATGGTATGTATCTTCTCAAATATCATTTGCCTCACCAACAGCGGCTGTGCTCATAAAGATTGCTCTGCCGTTCAATCCCGTCCCTCAATATGCTCTGCCGTTCAATTCCGTCCTTCAATATACTCTGCCCTGAAAACCTCGTTCCTCATAAGGCAGTCAGGAGCGCGGTAAATCCCGGTTTTCTGGATACGCCGCCAGATATCTTTTAGCGGCTCATCATGGACATTCCCGTATGGTATCGGGATACAGGCACAGGGCAGGACATCACCCTGTGGTGTCACATGCAGCCAGCGCCGGCCTGCAAAACAGCCGGTAGTACTCATGACATGGGGTATGGAGAACACCTTCACTGCCCCGCCACTTCTTCGTTCAACGAACTCATCCAGCAGTTTATGGTGTTCAGGTGAGAGTATATCCTTTTTATGGTCTATCCACCGTCCGGTAGGTACTATCTCATAGAAAGATAGCTCATGCGCTCCCATTGATTCGGCCAGATCGTAGAACATATCCAGGTCATGGATGTTATGGGGTGCCACCACCACATAAATGTCCACCAGCATTCCCGCATCCAGGCAGTACGTTATGGCATTCATAGCTTCACTAAATACACCCTCTCTGCCCCGGATCCTGTCATGTTCAGCCTCCTTTGGGCTGTCTAAACTGACATTTACACTATACATGCCCGCTTCTGCCAGTGCCAGGGCTTTTTCTTTTGTGAGACCTGAACCGGATGTGAATACAGTTGCAATGGCCTCCTCCGGGACATAGGAGACAAGTTCCTCAAGTCCTTCATATACCATGGGCTCGCCGCCGTCAAAAATTATCTGGGTGGCCCCCATGTCCACAGACTGGTCTATAATATCCTTAACGGCAGGAACAGATAGACTTGTCTTGTTCTTAGTATCTGGCAGGGCACAGTGGATGCACCTGTTAGGACACTCTTCTGTGATGGAAATGGTCACCTGTTCCGGGTTGGTGGACGCAGGCATGCCAAGTTTCCACAAGGTCTGGGCCATCATATTCTTTATTTGACTGTGCACCAGCCTGTCAAATGCAAGAGAGGGAATGGGAGGTATCCAGGTAGAAAAAAACAGTGCATCATCAGTGACCTTTACAGGAACTTCCCCTTCAAAGATGCTTACCAGGGGGCCGGTAAAGCGATCTATAAGGAAGCGCAAAGGACCCGAAGTTTCCACTCTTACAGAACCGTGGTCAATATAAGCGAATACTTTAAAAAGGAAGTTTTTATATATCGGGAATTTCAGTCTATCCATAATCGTATCAGGGTAATGTGATTACCATACTTTAAGTATTATGTACAGATATTTATAATCCGAATATTATCGGAATATTACCAGAATATTATTACTAATATTGTAGAACATGGATCTCAAAATTGAAAATGGAATACATATTATCCAGGGAAGTTTAGTGGGAATCCTGACAGTCCAGGGTGTCATAATCGGTGCATCGGTCTTTGGTGATACATCATTTATTATCAATGCTGCACTTGGAGGAGCAGTAGCGCTTGCGCTGGCAAATTGCGCAGGTTCTTATGTAACAAGGAGTGCAAAAGAGTATGAAAAACTTTCCAGACTCGAAAAACCCCTACTCAGAAGCCTTGACAATACAAAGATAAAGAAGCTGACCGAAAAAAATGTCCTGGTCAGTTCCCTTGCAATGGGTGGTGCAAGTTTTATTTGTTCACTTATACCCATATTGCCTTTTATTTTTCTTGAAACCCGCCGCCTGGAGGTATCCATCGGATTAAGTATTACTACCCTGGCCTTGCTGGGAATATATTCAGGTAAGGTATTAAAACAAAATATCCTGTTTCACTTAATAAGAATGGCAGGGCTGGGGGGAGTTATAATACTTGTGATATATATATTATTCCGGATAAAAACCGGCCAACCCATTATGTAATTCCTGAACTACTGGGTCATCAACTCCAAAAACCACAGGGTCATCAGATCGTATAACTTGAACCTATGAAAAACACATACATCAATAGATACAGGGCACCCCATAAACGAGATATCTCCTTTTTCCTGACAACCAGGATTAGAATTAACGATAACAACAGCATATATGCAAGATTGAACCTGAACAGGAAAGCATCTTCAACCACCACTTCTCTTATCATTGAAGCGGTTCCCATTGCCAGCACAATGTTGGTGATATTGGACCCGATAACATTTCCAAGTATCAACATGGTAAATCCACGACGGGCTGCTGAAATAGACACTGCCAGTTCAGGTAGGGACGTCCCCAGTGCAATTATGGTAAGACCGATAACCGCACTTGAAATCCCCAGATAGTTAGCCAGGACGACAGCCGAATCAACCAGCAATTTGCTGCCAATGAGCACACCGACCAGTCCGGCCAGTGTGTAAAATATTATTTTGATATTGAAATCATCGTTGTTCTTCGATTCCTTTGGTCTTTTATGGGATTTTATTGAATATAATATGTATAAGATATATACCCCTGTCAGTATCACACCTTCAAGCCTACTTATGCTGTTATTGGTTAGAATGAGCAGTATGCCAAAACCAATTACAAGTAAATGAATGATACTTTCCTTGAACATATGGTCATCAGAGATGACAGTATTCCTGATAAAAAATGATAAACCAAGTACAAGCGCAATATTTGTGATATTAGAACCTACAACATTGCCGATCACAATGCCTGATACACCTGAAAAAGATGCATAGTCGGTCACAACAATCTCTGGCAGGGATGTCCCTATCCCTATTATGGTTATACCTATAAGAAATTGTGAAACCCCGAAAGACCTGGCCAGTTTAACAGCATTCTCTGTAAAGAAATCACTGGAATATACAATTATAGGGAAAGCAATGATAAATAACAGTATATCAAGTAGCATCGTTATTTCCTAATTCTGCCCTTAAACAGTTTTTATGGTATTTATCATATCGGATTTAAAAAAGAACCGATTTTTTACTAAATTATTTCTAATATGGCATATGGGTCATCAAGTACTGTTATCTCATCCAATCCCCTGAGAATCCGGACATTCCTGCTGTCAATATCCCGAATTCTAAGTTCCACTTCCCCGCCCTTTATTGCTCCGTACGGGCATAAATCAACACAATTACCGCAACCGTCACACAATAACAGGTCTATTTGTGGCTCATCGGTAAAGGCCTGTTTTGGACATTCGTTCTTAGGAGGGCAATCCTCACAATTCCGGCATATATCCCGATCAATATTATAGGGCAGTTCCGAGCGTACCACGCCTGCAATATCCACAGGTACTATATGTACCGGGACACTGCCTTTTACTGCCTGGGTCACTGCATTGGTGACAAGGGTGTCTGCAATTCCGTGGGTTATTTTTGCAACAGTATTGGATGTGGCAGGCGATATGATCAGATGGTCGTATTTGTCCATAAGGAACCTTCCGACCTTCGGATAACTTTTACCCTGGTCCTTTTCAAGGAAGATCTCTTCCATATATCCACCCGGGGCTATACTATCCAGTGATCCGAGCAAGCCGTACATTTTCAGGACCTCTTCTCCCGCCCCTGATATGAAAATCGATACTTTCAGGTCAGGATATTGTTGTTTAAGTTTCCTGAATACTTCATAACTCTCTGACAGGTAATGTCCGGCACCTGTAATTCCCCATGCGATCCTCATATTTCCAAATCCTTGCTAATTAATATTATTATTAAATTAATTGTATTATTAAATTAATCAGTAATAGCATTTGTTCTAGTCAATCAAGTATAACTTGATGTATTGAAAATACTCACTCTGTTCACATTTTCTAATCTTCAGCTTCTTCGAAGCTTCAGTCAAGAAAATCCGACCGAAGGGAGGATTTTGTTCTTAAATCAATATTTATTTATGTCTCCTGAAATACAGTAATCCAGTATGTCAATCAAGGCTGTCCTGTTCGACCTGGACAATACACTGCTGGACTTTTCTGAAATGAAGCACATGGCAGTGAACATGGCCATCAGGGCCATGATCGATCAGGGGCTTGACATAGACCCTGATGAAGCTTTCAGAAGCATTTTCGAAACGTACTATGAGGTGGGGATTGAATCAGACAACGCATTTAGTGAATTCCTGAAACGGAGGTTCGGCCAGGTGGATGAGCGCATCCTGGCGGCCGGTGTTAATGCATACCTGCGCACCAAGCCCTCATTCCTGGAGCCGTATCCCAATGTGGTGCCCACTCTTATCAAACTTATAAAGTCGGGACTTGTTATTGGTATAGTGACCGATGCGCCCAGGCTCAAGGGATGGCAGCGGCTATGTGCCATAAGACTGCAGCATTTCTTTGACTATGTGATTACCAGGGATGACAGTGGTGCACCGAAAACGGGAGGACTTCCATTCGAATATGCGCTTAGGCAATTGAAACTATCCTCAGAAGAAGTGCTGTTCGTAGGAGATAGTGTTGAGCGGGACATAAAAGGTGCCAAGGCGGCTGGTATGGTGAATGCACTGGCAGGTTATGGGACCAAGGATACAGAGGAAGTCATACTGGCTGCACAACCCGATTATATTCTGTCTGATTTCAGGGAATTGTTGGATATCATAGGTATATAAACTTTTGATCAAGATTCAAATTTGAAGGGTATTTTGGAAAAAATATTTGAAATTCCTCATTCAAGTGACAATAATTAAGAATATATAACATGCTTTATTATAGTATAAAGAATGTCAAATTATTAACTAAAAATACCGGAGAGTTCGAAAATGGCAAAAATAAATTTATCTCCATATACAATAAGAATTAAACAAAAATATTCTAAGGAAGATGAAGATATTTCTGATTTATTCGGAACAAAAATCTCATTATATGACGTAATATCAAACATTTCATTAAAATTCAAGCAAAAGCCATATAAACAATCTGAAAATCAAAAAGCGTTGAAATTTGAAAATAAAATAAAAACTAACAGCAATAATAGAGTGAAAATTCTTCAAGATATTATTTTTTACGGAGAATATGGAAGAATACTGAAGTTGATGGATACAGATACTGGAATTATGGATAAGAATCCAATTGATCCTACCAAATCTCCTGTTCTTGATTTCACTTTTACATATTTCGAAGATTCATTAATCAAAACGCAAAGTTATATTATTGCACAAACTTACTCGAATAATGGCTATAAAACAATATTTCATAATCTCCTTAAAGAAGAAATAAATGATCGATTTGGCATAGATTCAACTGTTGAAATCAATCCTATAATCAGTTCAGAAATAATAGATTTAATAAAAAGGGGAGGTAGAATATTCGATATCACCTTAATATCGCATGATATTTCAAAAGATTCTGCAGACCATTTATTGTCTGATTCGTCAAAAAACTGTTTAATCATTGGAAATACAAACGAAATTAGTTTTTCTTTATCTTCTTCTAGAGGTAAAAATTTAATAAACATCGATAAAATCGAAGATTTTGTAGACAGCTTGAAAAAAATGATTCTAAATTCTGCAGAAACACCATTTTATGAAATAACAAAAAGCAGATTGGATGAAATAAAAATTAAGATCAAAACTAAAAATAAAGAACATACAGTGGGTATAAGTTCAGACGATCTTGAATTTAAGGAAATTAGACCGCTTGATGATGAGGATGTCATTTTAAAAAATGGCACTATTGCTATTAACTATATTTTAAAAGAGGCAAGAGATTATTCAACTGAAATCGTTGATATGTATAAACAAGTTTCCTAAATGGTGTTGAAATGATTTTTAATGTTTCAAATATAGTAAAAGATAATTATTCATTGCTCTTAAAGGACGCTCATAAATCTCATATTTTATTTTGGCTATTTTTCAATCCATTAATAATTTCCACTATTTTAGTATTTTTTAATTTTAGATTAGATGTTAATCAATTAGAATTTACTATTTTATTTGTTTCAATAATTGTTGGATTTATGATAAATATATCAGTGATTCTTATAACAACAAAAAATTCAAAAGGTTTACTTGGAGATTTAGTAAAAGGTAGAAGTTTTGCAAATATATTTTATACGGTTCTAATTGGTATTTTCTTAATTCTTGCAATAATAATTGAACCATGGTTACATTTTACAGTTCAATTTTCAAAAATAAATTTAATAATTGATGTTTTATTTTTTTATAGTATAGTTTTATTTTCATTATTCATTCATTTTATTGTCATGATTCTTATCAGCGTAAAAACCTTCTATGCATTACATAAATAGTTTTGTCTAAATGTTTTTGTCAATTATAGGTGTTACACCAGAAAAGGATAATCCTTTTTTGAGGGATATTGGAGTTTTCAAGATTATGTGGAGATAATTTTAAAAGAGTTGTCAAATTAGATGTGAGGATTTTGAGAGGTAATTGGGTATTCTCAGATTAACATTGTACAAAAAGACGATACATATTTATATGACATCATCATCATGATTGTTAGCATAATAATTATGGTAGTAATTTAAGTGGTGAAACTTAAAAACGTGATTAAATTATTAGTCTATATTGTCAATTTATTTGATATTCCAAACAATAATGTTATTGACTAATACCACTATAAAATTAGATGATTTCAGTATTCGATAATGAAAAAATCTATAAAAAGCAATCATCTTTAAATAATAAATGATTCATTGTTTTTAGTAATATATTTAATAACATTATTTTAGTTAATCACAAAAGAGGAATAATATAATGGTGGCAAAAGTGTATACAATTGCATCCGGAAAAGGTGGTACCGGTAAAACTACAACCACTGTCAACCTGGGAACAGCACTTGCACTCCTGGGTAAAAAAACAGTTATAATTGATGCAGATATAGGTATGGCAAACCTTGGCCTCCTGCTGGGCCTTGAAAAAAGTCCTATCACCCTGCATGAAGTATTGGGTGGAAAAGCAGAAGTGCAGGAAGCAGTATATGAAGGTCCCGGTGGCGTAAAAGTCGTACCCTGTGGTATCTCACTTAAGGGATTCCAGAGCTCTGACCCTGAAAAGCTACAAGAAGTAATGGCAACACTCGTTGAAGATAATGATTTTATGTTGATCGATGCCCCCGCAGGTATCAGTAAGGATGGTGTGATACCTCTGGCCATTGCAGATAAAGTTATTCTGGTCGTCAATCCCGAACTGTCATCCATGGCCGACGCCTTGAAGACCAAGGTCCTGACCCAAATGCTTGGTGGGGAGATCGGCGGGGCTATCCTCAACAGGGCGGGAATGGAACGTACGGAAATAAACAAGCAAAAGGTAGCCGACCTTTTGGGTGTAGATGTCATTGAAATGGTGCCCGAGGACTCAAATGTCAGGCGATCTGCTGCATTCAAAACACCAATCGTCATCAAAACACCAAACTCCCCGGCAGCCGTTGCATTCAAACGATTAGCAGCCCATGTGTCAGGTACTGATTTTATTGAACCTGCTGAAGGTGAGGAAGAAAGTGAGGAGGGTTTCGTGGGAAGGCTGGCAAGAGTTTTATTCGGAGGCAAATAAAATGGCCGTTTTAACAGCAGTTCTTTTATTAATCTTGATCATTGCGTTTTTCCTGATGTACCTGATGAATGTCAGGATCAAGCAACTTGAAACGGAACTTAGGGTAGTTAGGAGTAGAATGGCTTTGACAGACGATGAACTCACCCGCCTGGCGCATGACATTGAAGACTTCAAGAGATTGAAGATATGAACCCACAGAATTGAGATGATTTCAAATGAATGAAAATGTGGATGGAAAAATACAACAGTTCCTGAAGAGCTTCATAAACCCCAATGAGGACGATATAAGAGATTTTGTAGAGTCTTTAACCACAGAAGGTTCATCAATAAATATCGAAGAATTGACCAACACCATCAAAGAAAAGGCAAGGTTGTTTGGCGAACAATCTGATAAACTCTATAAGCTGGAGGAGGATTTTTCTGCATTTTCTGACAAAGGTGATCCTGAAATTGATGAATTCAAGCAGATATTGTTCAGTGCATATGATAAGAACTCGAAACTTGTAAATGTATCAGAGGATATTGACAAGTTAAGTACTATTATTGAAAACCTGAATGCAAAGTTTACTGATGAAGAAAAATTAAAAGAAGCCAAAGAAGCACCCGATGTAGATAAGCTCCTTGAAAGAATTCAGGGTTTAAGAGCTTCCAAGGACGAAAACCTTGCCGGATTGGAAAAAGAAGAGGAAGCGCCTGATCAAGAGGAAACTTTTGCGATCAAAGATGACATACTTGTAGCTGATGATGAAAAACGGGCATTTGGTGGAGAACCAACACCAGAAGAAGAGCTAACACCTGGTGAAGAACTAACACCCGGTGAAGAATTAACACCCAGTGAAGAACTAACACCCGAAGAAGAACCAACACCCGAAGAAGAACTAACACCCGAAGAAGAACTAACACCCGAAGAAGAACTAACACCCGAAGAAGAACCAACACCCGAAGAAGAACTAACACCCGAAGAAGAACTAACACCCGAAGAAGAACTAACACCCGAAGAAGAACTAACACCCGAAGAAGAACTAACACCCGAAGAAGAACTAACACCCGAAGAAGAACTAACACCCGAAGAAGAACTAACACCCGAAAAAGAACTAACACCCGAAGAAGAATCACTACAATCCATCAAGACCGATGAAAATATTCCCACCTCTGACCTGATAGACAAGCTCTCCGGTGGAAAGGACGAACTCTCAGATATGATTAGCGAAAAAATCGAAGAGCGGGAGATGGAAATTAGGGAACCTGCTTCAGGGGAGCAGGAAAGCGGAAGGGACCTTGTTAAAGACATAATGGAAGAACAGCTTGCAAGCGACGTTGAAACGAGAATCAAATCAATTAAAGAAAAGCATGAGTGGGCAATGGAAGAAACGAAACCTGCCTCTGTTTTTGAACGTCTTAAGAAGTACTTTGCTAAAGATCTTGAAGAAATTGAAGAATATGACCCGGATATTCACGGCCCCCTCGTTACTTTTGATGGACTGGATAAACATGAAGAGGTCGAACGATACTGGGTAAACGAGCCTTATGCTTTTGTTGTAATCCTGAACAACATAGAAAGAAAAGAAAATATATACTATGTAGTAGAGCCTGCACTGTCCGGTTTTGAGGATACATTCCTTAAAGAGGTCAAGGACCGTCTAAGGGATGTACTACTTGTGGAAGATGTAACATCTGACGATGATAAGGACCTGGTCCTGACCACGAAAGTCAAAGAGCTGGTGAGGGATTATGCCATCGAACTGACACCTCCGCTGCTTGCAAAAATCCTATATTATGTAATACGTGATTTTATCGGTTTTGGATTTATAGATGCTATCCAGAAAGATGACAGGATTGAGGATGTGTCCTGCAATGGTCACGATGTGCCTATATACTTATACCACAAGCAGTATACCAATATTGCTACCAATGTTGTATATACCGCAGATGAACTGGACTCGTTCATTATTAAGCTGGCACAACGCAGTGGAAAGCACATTTCTGTTGCCGAGCCATTAATCGATGCGACAATGCCTGACGGCTCCCGTATACAGATGACGCTGAGCACCCACGTCACTGCCCGCGGCGGTACATTCACAATCAGGAAGTTCGGTGACGTGCCACTGACACCTATTGACCTGATCATCTGGAAGACATTCAGTTCAGAGACTATGGCATACCTATGGTTGTGCATCGAAAACAACAAGAGCCTCATCTTTGCGGGCGGTACCGCATCAGGTAAAACATCATCTCTTAATGCAGTTGCACTGTTCATTCCCAGACAGGCCAAAGTTATATCCCTGGAAGATACCAGGGAATTAAAACTTCCGCACCCCAACTGGATCCCTTCTATTACCAGGGATGCTTTCACAGCTGATGAACGGGGTGCCATAGATATGTACGAACTCTTAAAAGCTGCCCTGCGGCAGAGGCCCGAATTCCTGCTTGTAGGTGAGGTCAGGGGTAAGGAAGCACTCACCCTTTTCCAGGCCATGAGTACGGGTCACACCACCTTCTCCACTATGCACGCAGATTCAGTGGCATCTGCCATCCACAGGCTTGAGAATCCACCAATCAGTGTACCCAGAAGTATGATCCAGGCACTGAACATAATCAGCATCCAGACACAGACCTATACCAAGGGTAAAAGGGTCAGGAGAAATACAAAAATGGTGGAGATCATTGATATTGACCCTCAGACCAGGAACATCCGTACCAATGACATTTTCAACTGGGATTCAATGACAGATACTTTCCAAAAAGTGGGTGAATCCAAGGCAGTAAATGATATCATGATCAAAAGGGCATGGAATGTCCAGGACGTACGCAAGGAATTAAAATACAGGGAGAACGTGCTTGAATTCCTGTCAAGGAATAATATCACTGATTACGAAGCAGTATCTACCATTATCTATGAATATTCCATTGATCCTGAGAAGGTTTTAAAGAAATTAAAAATAAAAGAATAACCGATTTCCAATAGAAAATCGTGCCAGATCATGGACGACGTCAATGCCAAACCCAAGCTTGAAAAAGCATCTAAAAGTAAAGAGCCTATCTTTGATGTTTACTCTAAAAAGGTAAAATTCTTATTCCACAAATTGAAAATGACGCCCTTTATCATACTGGGCGACAAAATGAAAGAGCGGGAAGATAAGTATTACACCCTGAAAAAAGAGCTCAAGCAGGCTCGTATGTCAATGTCATACGAGATGTACCTGTCCAACATAATATTCTATTCAATCCTGGCCGGGTTAGCTGGTGCCATACTGGGACTGATCGTTGCATTTCTTGTTATCGTAGTAATAGGCCTGCCTGACCAGATCACTAATCTCACTTTTAGCCAGGAACTTGCCTGGATACTTGATTTCAAGGAACTGATAGTGGGTACTATTATTTTTATATTCCTTACACTGGCCCTTGGAGGCACCACACTTGTTTTGTTCCTGATATATCCCAAATTCCTGGTAGGTGAACGTAAAGGTGCCATTAACCGTAACCTTCCTGCTGCTGTCACTTTCATGTATGCGCTAAGCAGGAGCGGTATGAACATTATTGAACTGTTCAGGGCATTGAGCGCCAGCAGGTATACTTACGGTGAAGTGTCAAGGGAAGTAGAAGTGATACTCAGGGACATGGATTATTTCGGTAACGACCTTAGGACTGCTCTACATAATATCAGTGAACTCACACCATCAAATAATTTCCAGGATTTGATGTACAACCTGCTGACCGTAATAGACAGCGGCGGTGATATTCCAACATACTTCAGGGATAAATCCGAACAGTACGCCCAGTCAGCAAAATATGAACAAAAAGGTTTCCTTGAGACCCTTGCGCTTATTGCAGAGTCGTATGTCACCGCTTTTGTAGCAGGACCTTTGTTCATTATCATCATGGGAGTCATGATGAGTGTTATGGGTTCAGATACTCTGTTGATGCTGTATGCTATTGTTTATATGGTAATACCTGTGGGCTCGTTCATGTTCGTTTTCATGATTGGTATCATGACTCCTGGTGTTGGCGGGGAACCACCTTTACTTCCCACAACAAAACTTCTTCCGGATGAGATTGAACTCCCACCCGAAGACGATCCCGAATTTAATAATTTCAAATCCTTTGTGAAATCAAGAAAGACACTTGCCTTTAAAAAAGTGCTCAAGGACCCATTGAAAAGTATTAAGGAAAAACCGACAAACATTCTTGTGATCACAGGTCCAATTGCTTTAATTGTCCTGATAGCTTCCGTACTTAGTGCTTTGCAAGCTCCGAATCCTATCGATTTTATTGATGACCGTATTGTGTATGCCATCTATATAATTATCGTACCACTTGCGTTCTTCCATGAGATTAAGAATTTCAAAGAAAAACGTATACAGAACCAGATTCCGGATTTCCTTAAAAAACTTGCCAGCACCAACGAGACCGGAATGGCACTTCGGGATTCCATTGGCTTGATGGCACGGTCCAAGATCGGGCATTTGAGCAAGCAAATCAGACTTGTCTGGAAAGATATTGACTGGGGTCTTGATATCAATACCTCACTGGCCCGTTTCTCGAACCGTATCAGGACCCATACTGTGGTAAGAGCTATTACTCTTATTACCAAAGCCAATGAATCCAGTGGTGATGTGGGTGAAGTACTGCTGGTTGCTGCAAGGGATGCAGCATTTGAACAGGAAATGCAGAAAGAACGTTCCGTTAATATGCTGATCTATGTCATGATCATCTATATCTCATTCATGGTTTTCGTTGGTGTCGTGTACGTTATCTCTACCACATTCCTTGCCGAAATGGCAAATGCGGCCGATCAAATGGCTGCATCTGGCATGCAGGGAGGGGGTTTCATGGAGGAGTTTGACCTTAATATATTCAATAGGTTGTTCTTCCATGCAGCTGTGATACAGGGTGTATGTTCAGGGCTTATCGCCGGGGTAATGGGGGAAGGGAGTCTCTTATCTGGTTTGAAGCACTCCACAATAATGCTTACAATAGGATACCTGTTATTCACACTGGCTGTGCTGTAAGTGATGTTGGACTTTTTCTTTGTAAAAGGTCACTGTGTGTTTTTAGAAGTGAACGTATCATAATGTATTTATAGAACTGCAAACAATGAAGATGCGTTTTGCAATATTATTCTATAATATTTTCGATAGAGGTGAATCTATGAATATAAAACCAATCGGTGAAAGAGTTTTAATCAAACCCATGAAAGAAGAAGAAAAGACTGCTGGTGGAATCTACATTCCAGAGACTGCGAAAGAAAAGAAAAAACAGGGAGTGGTCGTAGAAGTAGGCACTACCAGCGATGATAATGAAATGCCTGTACAGAAAGGTGACCTGATATTATATACGGGATATAGTACTGAAGAGTTGGAAATGAACGGGGAAGAATACATCATAATCAACGTAAGCGACATAATCGCAAAGCTTGAGTAGGTGAACATAAATGGCAAAACAATTAATTTTCGATGATGATGCAAGGCATGCCCTGATGAGGGGAGTGGACCAGCTTGCCAATACTGTAAAGATCACACTGGGTCCGAAGGGAAGGAACGTGGTGCTGTCATCACCTTTTGGCAGTCCGACCATTACAAATGATGGTGTTACTATAGCCAAGGAGATAGACCTGGAAGACCCGTATGAGGATATGGGAGCCAAACTGGTCAAGGAAGTGGCTACCAAAACCCAGGATGTAGCCGGTGATGGTACAACCACTGCCACACTGCTGACCCAGGCCATCCTTCACAAGGGCATGAGGAATATCACAGTAGGAGCCAACCCAATTGAGATCAAACGGGGCATAGACAAGGCCACCGAAGCCGTGGTTGAAGATATTAAATCCAAGAGTGAGGAAGTTAAGGGCAAGGATAAGATCGCCCAGGTAGCTACGATCTCAGCCAACAATGATGAAGTGATCGGGAACCTGATCTCAGATGCTATGGAGAAAGTGAGTGCAGCAGGTGTCATAACTGTTGAAGAGGCAAAATCAATGGATACCTACCTGGAAGTGGTGGAAGGTATGCAGTTCGATAAGGGCTATATTTCCCCGTATATGTCTACGGATACTGAGAAGATGGAGGCTGTACTTGAAGAGCCGAAGATACTCTTATTTGATAAAAATATCAGTTCAATGAAGGACTTCCCATCAGCCAAAAATACAAAGACGACGTTGATAAACTCCAGGAATTTACAAAAGCAACTGGTTGGAACGTAAATCGTCTTATCCAAATAGCTGATGGATTGAAAAGTAGAATTTTAAAAAATCCGAAAGCTATCTGAGTGTAGCTCAGTCTGGCAGAGTCCCCGGCCTGGAACCGGGACGTCATAGGTTCGAATCCTATCACTCAGACCAATGTTTTGTCGATGTAGACCTGGCCATGGCAGGGCAAAAATAGGTTCGATACCTATCGCCGGCTTTAAATCCCCATGGTTTCGACCTGGGGTGCGGAGGGAGACGCTAAGCGCTTCCCTCCTGCTTTTGCGGGGTCATGTGATGCACCCATGAATCATAAATCCCGGGTAGTTCAATGGTAGAACAAGCGGCTTTGACCCGCTAGGTTGGCAGTTCAAATCTGTCTCCGGGAGCCATAATCAAGGGTAGTCAGCTATGGCCTTCTCATTTTGAACCGCTTAGGATCGATCCTGGGCGACTTTTTTTGTTCATATTTCATGATTTCTTGCTATTTTCCATTATTTGCTCCGTTCAAAGCTTTGCTGGGCGCAGGTTTCAACCATGTTAGGCGTTTCAGAGGCTATGGCCAAAGACCAAACAGTAGTGGCCACTACTTTCTTCCTTTAATTTCAACTATTTACAACTTTTATGGCCACTCCTCTAATAGGTCTGGCCACGTTTTTTATTTAATTATATTAAATACTTAACTAACATTATAGGGCTTTTTGGCCATGGCCACTACTTTTATTTTTATTTATTTTTTTGAGAAGTGGCCCTGGCCATAAATCCTGAAAATCCCTTTATATATAGGGGTTTTCGCATGGCCACTACTGTCTGACCAGTGGCCAGATTTATGATAAGTGTCTGATATTATTAATGGCAAATTTGGCCACTACTCATATAGTAGTGGCCATGAAAAAAGCGTTCGAGCTCTGTTTTTTTTTGGATCGAAAGTCCCTATATATAAGGGGAATTTTAGGAATTGTCTTTTAAATAAGTTGGTTACGTGCATTATGATCTAGTCTATGTTAAAATAATGTGATGGGTGATACTCAAATCAAAGACATGACAGACAAAGAATTCGAATCTGTTCTCTCTGGCCTTACATATCTGTCAACGCCCAAGGCAGTTGAATCCCTGGCAGCCGGTGCCCGGTTCACGAAATATCAAAACGATCCAGTTGGATTCTGCGAGAACGTTCTTCATGAAACTCTGACCGATGATATCAAGGCAATGATGGAATCGGTCAGGGATAACGTCATCACGGTTGCGATCAGCGCTAATGCTACCGGCAAGACACACGGGGCGGCCCGAGTGTCTGCCTGGTTTTATCTGTGCTGTCCAAAAGTAAAAGTCTTCACTGCTGCAGCCCCTCCATTTGATAACCTGAAGAATATCTTGTGGGGTGAACTCGGATCTATTGTCCAGAGTCATCCTGATTTATTCCTGGGGCACACCTACACATCCCTGGATATCAGACGTGGCCCCGAGGACTTCCTTATCGGTGTTACCATTCCCAGCACGTCAGAGGACAAGGAAGCTAGGTTCTCCGGTAAGCATCGACCGTTCATGCTCTTTGTCCTCGATGAAGGTGACGCAATCCCGGACGAGGTTTACAAGGGTATCGAATCCTGTATGTCCGGTGGCCATGTCCGCCTTTTGATTATGTTCAACCCTCGGCGCTCTTCCGGTGCTGTGTATCGAATGATAAGGG
>JAIWAT010000010.1:0-16739 GCA_048634225.1 Anaerolineales bacterium
CTGTGGCGCTTTAGATCTATGTTCTCGCCAGAAGCCTGTCCGTGCAGGACATAACTGCCGTCGGTCTTTTCAATGGAATCCACCCGGAACTGGCCGAACACGATTTCCTCCACCTCGAACAGGTACAGCAGTTCTGACAGGTAGTCGTACAGCAGGTTCTCAAGTCCTTCGGATTCCAGTTTAATATCCACTGAGCGCTCGCGATTCAGTGCAGCAGTATCAATGATAACATGGAACATGGCATGGGCTGCCTGCTCAAAGACTTCTTCCCGGGTGGCGCCATATGCCCTGAACCTGACATCTGCAGGGTGGGGAAGGTATTCGTAGCTGGGAATGTTCATGGTACAATATAGGGTGCAGGGTTAAGTAAAAGTGACGATATGAATATTGATTCGTTTGACAGGTAGTTACATAGAATGCATTTTTTCCACAGTTTCCCTGATTATAAGGGGATCCAATCTAGCGCCTACATAAATAAGTTCATTCATTATTGCGATTCCCTCATCTGGTGTGACATTACCGGAACGAACTGCATGAACCACCATTCCTACTGTTCCAGTAACAGGAATGGATAATGCCTGTGCTCCTTTACGTGCAGGGCGGTCATCAAGTACTGTAATTACATCGTGCCCTTCGCTTATAAGCTGACGAGCCTTTGCGATAACATAAACCTCACCCTTTGATATGTCTTCACCGATAATTGAAGAAACAGCTAAAGCATCCGGTGCATCATTAAATATTTCAATAAAATTGTCTAATGCATATTCAAGAGCAAGAGTTTCCGGTGTATGTTTTCTTTTAACTTCTTTGACCACACTAATAGGAGTAATGGTTTCTCGTCCCGGCATCACCAATAGTTCAAGCCTGCCAATCTTACCCAGTAAAATAAGTGGAGACGCATTGACAACGAGATATTTCATCCAGTTCTCTCCAGCATCTCAATATCCTGCCTCAGGTCTTCTACTGAATACTGGTGGGGTATCTTACGTTTTTGTGCTTCGTCCATCATTCTGGAAAGACTTTTACCAGCCAGTTCTGCTGCCTTCCATAATGTGATCTCTCCTCTCTGGTACTGCTGCAGTGCCTGTACGATTAGTTCTTCTTCAAGTCCTTCATCAATTACTTTTCGCAATATCTGAGACCTGTTGGTATGCTGGAACTGGGCCAGCCAGTCCAGTTTTGATACTTCATCTTCTGAAAGGCGGGTGGTTACTGTTTCCATGATTAATACATTTGATGTAATTGTATATATTAGTATTGACACTGATTTCAAAACTTTTAATGTTTAGAATGGGCAACTTTCTATGCCCTTTCAATATGCACCGTCTGCGTGGGGAAGGCTATCTCAACGCCCATCTCTTCCAGCATCTGCATGATATTCAGGTGGAATTCTTCCCTGACAGTAAGGTACTCGTCCCACACCGTGGTCTTGGTGAAACAGTAGACAAAGATGTTCAGGGAAAAGTCACCAAAGTCAGTGAAATGCACCATATAGAAGTTATGGTCGAACCTGTGGTCTTCCTTGATGATCTGCTTGATGCCCTCTACCACTTCGGTCATCTGGCTGGCTGTGGTGCTATACGTTACTCCCAGGTTGAACTTTATCCTGCGCTTTTTCATGGCAGAATAATTGATTACCCCGTTCTTGATGAACTGGCTGTTGGGAACCGTGACCTGGGCCTGGTCGAACCGCCTGACGCGGGTGGACCTGAAACCTACTTCTTCCACTGTACCCTCAAAGTCCCCTATTTTTATCCAGTCGCCTATGTGGAAGGGTTTGTCAGCGAAGATGGTGAAGGAGCCGAACAGGTTGCTCACAGTATCCTGGGCAGCCAGGGCAAAGGCCAGGCCGCCTATACCTAAGCCTGCCAGCAGGGAAGCGATGTTATACCCGAAGTTGTTCAGGATGAATAGTATGCCCAGGGTGATCACAAATACACGCAGGCTTTTTACGATAAGGGGTGCGAGCTGGTCGTCCAGTTTACTAGCGGTCTTTTCTGTGGCCTTGTAGATGAAGTGGCCTACCACGTCAATGAGCTTGAATAAGTAATACAAAAGGATGAATGACAGGATCAGCACATATACTTTCTGGACAATGCTTGCGATATTTACGACTCCTATCGTTTCAGGAAGCTGTAAGGAGATTATGGCGAAGTAAAAGCCGTGCAGCAATATCAGGTAACCTAATGGGGCTTTTGAAGCCTGTACTACCAGGTCATCAAATTCGGTTCTGGTCTTTTGAGTGAGGAGGATTAATTTCTTCACAACGATTTGGAGGAAAACAAATCTGACTATGTAGGTCAGCAATATGATGATAAAGAACAGGCCGAGCTTTTCCGCTGAGAGGTTAAGCATTTCTATATTGAGGATTTCCGGTATTGTTGCCATAGGATATTGAATTAAGCGTGTTATCGATATTTAAAGGTTATCGCAATGGAAAAGGGTACATTGGGATATGCACTAAATTAAAAAACCCTACATACTTACTCGCCAGTATGTTACTGTATAGTAAGGTTCTTCAACCGCACACATGATCTGTCAATCCTTGACGATTTATACCGCGCCCCGTCCTCATCACTAAAAGATAATGGATTTTAGGCCCATGCTGGATAGCTGGGATGATTTCTTTGATATTATCTTTAAAGTGCAATTCACAAAATTTCATTCACAGGTACAACAGGAATCTTCACTTAAAAATTGCCAGTAGTTAACATAATATTTAAATGTCTGTTATTAATAATAGTTATAAGGTGAAAATATGATAAGAAAACCAGTTATCGCCTTTTTCCTGATCGCTTTACTAATGATGCAGTGCACTGTCGTGGCTGCATTAACTGAAAGCGAAGCAAAGCAGGCATGGAGGGACGCTAAGACGGTCAGTCTTGAAAAACAGGAGATACACCTGGACGCAAAAATAAAATTTGCAGGCAACAACAGCGAAGAGAACAGGCAGGACTTCGTGGACACAGGCAAGGATGTTCTGTATGCAGCCCTTGACGAGGCCGAGGCATGGCTTGTATGGAAGGACCTGGAAGCCCGGTCCAATCCCGACCTGCCAGATGACTTGAAAGATACTATCCACGAAGACGTAGAGACCAACCTGGCAAAGATCGACGAACTGAGAACTGACGTTGACGGTATAGAAAACCCGCTTCAATTGGGTCTTGTGTACCTGAAGATGGTTGGGAAATACGTTGAACTATTAACTGATGTCGCAAGGGACTCTGGCAAGATACTTGTCTATATAGGCAATACCCGAATTGACACGGCAGAGGACATCGAATCAAAACTGCGCGCAGAGGCCGTGAACATAAGGTAATGATGATATTATCGAAAAACTGGATGCAGCAAAAGCCGACCTCGAAGAAGCACAGAGCAACGTGAACAAGGCAGAGGCCGCTTACAACCAGGTAATGCTACCGGGCACGCCCTTGATCAAGTTTAGTGAGGGGAACAATTACCTGAGGGTTGCAAAGACCAATCTCATCAGCGCACAAAGTAACTTGCACCAGGCATACACATTGATGCTCGGGAGGTAGAAAATGAAAAAGATAGTAAGTTTAACAGGAATTATACTCCTGGTCGCTTTGCTCTTATGCGGTTGTGCCGACCAGCAGCCTCAGGAGAAGACCGATAATGCCCAGCCTGAAGAAACTGCCACTGAAGTATCTGCCGAATCCAGTACAGTCGAATCTGGTACAACCGAATCCGGTACCGACCTTCCGGATCAGCAGGATAATGGTACTGGTAATGTAAGCTCTGTGACACAGGAAGAACTTGATAAATTAAAAGCAGATATAGAAGGACTTGAGGCCGAGGACCTGGGTGGTCTTTCCAGCGAATAACCGGCATTACAGCAATCCTTTTCATCCAATCCTGCCTTTAATCCCTTATCATGACAGGCGCAATAGCATTATTATCCTCGGGCCTGGACTCCACTGTGGCGTTCAAGCAGGCCCTGGACACCTTTGGCAGCGTGATCTGTCTCACATTTGACTACGGGCAGCGGGCGGCCACCATCGAGATCGAGAACGCTGCAGCCATCTGCAGCGAATATGGCTGTGAGCACCATGTAATCCCCCTGCCCTGGTACAGGGACTTTAGCGGTGCCCTCACAGGAGACAACGAACTGCCAGAGCCCTCTGCCAGTGACCTGGACGACCTGGAAAGATCAGAAGAGAGCGCCCGCAGCGTCTGGGTTCCGGCGCGAAATATGGTCTTTTTATCCATTGCCGCTGCCTTTGCCGAGGAGCACGGACTAAAACATATCGTGGTGGGATTCGATGCCGAAGAGGGAGCCACATTCCCTGACAATACACCTGAGTTCATGGAACTGTTTGACAGGGCTATGGAATACGGCACCATGAACCATCCTACCATATTCGCACCCCTTGCTGGACTTGATAAAGAAGGAATAGTAAGGCTGGGGCTTAAGATACAGGCACCTCTGGAATATTCATGGTCATGCTACACTGCCGGACCCCTACCCTGCGGCGTATGCGAGTCGTGCATGAGACGAATACGTGCTTTTTCAAGTGTAGGTGTTACTGACCCTCTTCTGGCAAGACTGGGAAAATCTTAATGCTGACACCAGCGGTTATAGAATCGAAATGAGCCTGGACGAAGAAATCACAGCCATAGAGGATGAGATACGCAAGACCCCCTACAACAAGGCTACCTCCCACCACATTGGTAAACTGAAAGCCAAGCTGTCCCGCCTGAAGGAAGAGGTGCAAAAGCGTGCCTCATCCAAAGGAGGCGGTGAGGGTTATTCGGTTCGCAAATCAGGAGATGCGACCGTAGTACTGGTGGGCTACCCGTCAGTGGGCAAATCAACACTACTGAACAGGTTGACCGGTGCCCAATCCAAGATAGCGGCATACGAATTCACCACACTGGACGTGGTACCTGGCACAATGTTCCATAACGATGCCACCATCCAGATACTTGACGTGCCCGGGCTGGTCCGGGGTGCGGCATCCGGGCGCGGCAGGGGAAAAGAAGTCATATCAGTGGTCCGCAACGCCGACCTGATAGTGTTTTTAATAGACGTATTCCAGACCGGACATCTGGAAATACTTAAAAATGAACTATATGATGCCGGTATCAGGGTCAATACAAAGAGACCTGATGTGAAGATAATAAGGAAGTTCAGGGGCGGTGTCAGTATCAATGCCACTGTTGAAACTGAACTTGACAGGGATATCATCCTGTCCATACTAAAGGAATACAAGATGCACAATGCCGATGTGCTCATCCGTGACCAGGTTGGCATTGACGAATTCATTGACGCATTGTTGGGCAACCGCAGGTATATCAGGGCTGTGACAGTTATCAATAAGGTAGACTTGGCCAATGATGAGTATATATCTGATGTCAGGGCCAGTTTCCCTGATGCATTACTTATTTCTGCAGACCAGGACGAGAACCTGGATACATTGAAGGATGCTATCTTCGACCAGCTTAAATTCATCCGGATATTCATGAAACCACAGGGTCAGCCCCCTGACCTGGATGAGCCCATGATCGTCCGGAATGGTGTGAATGTGGGTGATATTTGTGATAATATCCACCGCGATTTTAAAAAGAGGTTCAGGTATGCCCAGGTCTGGGGCAGATCTGCTAAACATGCGGGACAGCGGGCTGGCCTGGAACATATATTAATGGACGGGGATATATTGACCATAGTAATACAGAAGTGAAAAAATGAAGGAAATGAACCCGGCCCGGAAGATAAATATATTCCTGAATATTGGTATCTATGCTTCACTGCTGTGTTCGGTTGTCTCCCTGTACACAGGCAGGATGTTTTTTGTGTGGGTGTTCCTGACCCTTGCATTATTATTCCTGGTGGTAAGGAATTTGTCCTTCATACTTGAGAAAATGGAAAAAATTGAATTTGGTAGATGAGTTGAACTTTTATCGGGTGCAGGGTCACTGGCAGATGAATTAAATCCCTATCGGGTGTAGGGTCACTAGCAGATGAAGGTGACAGTTTCTCATCTCCCACTAATCTTTAGAACACAGATCGAACCGTATGGTACAGTTGCCGGTTTCGTCGTACTCGCCTGGATCCTTATCCCCACCCTTGACATGGATGCCCAGCACATATTCAATTAAACATGTACCAATAATACCCACAGGACATACCCTGAGTTTATCCAGTTCAAATTTTTCTGCAATACTCAATCCCTTGTGATGATTGCATCCTTTTGTAGTCAATAAGACAGTATTGTTATCGACCTTTATATCTACTTCATCAGCACTAATAGCAGATTTGAAAAGATGTATCAGTTTTTCATTGTCATCCAGCCATTCGATCTCATTGCCATCCAGCAAGTGTTCCACAATGGTGCGGCCGTATTTTACCGGGATATTCCTGATTATAGCCTTATAGGATTCTCCGAACATGCTCTGGGCTGATGCAATAAAACAACGGCTGATAAGCATTTCTGCATTTATGAATCTCTCATTTTTTTCGTCTTCTTCCATAAGGGCCTCAATTATGATTATCTTACTTTTATTACAATTGGATTGTATTTTTGTTTTTATATAAATATTTATTGTATTTATTTAAAGTATGGAGCCCATGTATGGAATCACCAGGTAGAATTCAGGGATTTTATGAAAGGAACTCTTCTATTCTTTCAAGCGCAGTTTTCAGTTCATCCAGGCCGGAAGCATATGAACACCGCAGGAACCCGTCGCCGCACTGCCCGAATACCTCTCCCGGGACCACTGCCACCTTCTGCTGGTGCAGCAGTTCCTCTGCAAATTTCATAGACGTCATTCCTGTGGATGTCACTGACGGGAATGTATAGAATGCCCCTTTCGGCTCGAAACAGTCCAGGCCCAGCCTGTTCAGTCCGGTCACAAAGAACCTCCTGCGGCGGTTATATTCCCTTACCATGGCCAGCATCTCGGCCTCGCCATTGCGCAGTGCCTCTATGGCCCCAATCTGGGCTGTGATAGGTGCGCACAGCATCGTATACTGGTGAACGAGCAGCATGGCACTGATAAGCCCTGGCGGCCCCATTGCATATCCTACTCGCAGCCCGGTCATGGCATGGGACTTTGACAGGCCGTTTAGTAGTATAGTGCGATCTTCCATACCATTCAGGGATGAAAAGCAGGTGTGTTTCCCGTTATAGGTAAGCTTGTCATAGACTTCATCGGAAATGACAAGCAGGTCATGTTCCACGATAACATCGGCCACCTCTTCCAGGTCCTGCTTACGCATTACAGCTCCTGTGGGATTGTTTGGATAACTGAGAATAATTGCTTTTGTCCTGTCGGTAACGGCTGCTTCTATCTGCTCACCGCTCACCCTGAACTCATTGTCCCTGGTTGTGGATACAGGGACGGGCGTGCCTCCGGACAGTATAATACTTGGTTTGTAGGAAACATAACAAGGCTCGTGAAGTATTACTTCGTCCCCTGGGTTTACCACTGCACGCAGGGCCAGGTCTGCCGCTTCGCTGACCCCTGTGGTCACTAATACCTGGTCTTCAGGATCATAGTTCACCCCGTAATCATTATGAAATGAATCTGAAATTGCCTCCCTGAGTTCAATGAGACCCGAATTTGATGTATATGACGTGAATCCCTTCTCCAATGAATAAATACACGCCTCCCTGATGTGCCACGGGGTCACGAAATCTGGCTCGCCCACTCCCAGTGAGATGACATCGTCCATTCCTATGACCATGTCAAAGTATTTCCTGATACCTGAAGGTGGAACAGTCTTAATTTTGTCTGAGATAAACTTTTTTATATCAGTCATTAGCTGTCACTTTAAACCTAAGGCGATATAGCAAGCCGCTTTGATTTTTCCTGCTCAAAGAGGGGGACACCGTCCTCTTTGTATGTCTTAAGCACGAAATGGGTAACAGTACTCTGCACCTGGTCAAGTGTCGCTATCTTCTCTGCAACAAAAAAGGCCACATCCTTCATGGAATGTCCCCTCACTGTTAATGACAGGTCATGATCCCCTGATATCAGGCGTATGGACCTGACCTCATTAAAACTGGCAATCCGATGGGCAATGGTATCGTATCCCGACCTGTCACCCAGTGTGATCTTAAGCTCGATTATGGCATAGACATACTCTTCCCCGACCCTGTCCCAGTCTATTACTGCCTTATATTTCCGGATGATACCGCTGTCTTCAAGTTCTTTGATGCGCGTTTGGACCTCTTTTTCCGAATACCCTGTAAGCAGGGCTATCTCGGATGGGTCTTTTTTAGGGTCTTGCTCAATTATCTCAAGTATCTCGTTCATAACCATGCCTCTTTATCAGTTTTGTGTTGATTTGGATTATGTTGATGCGAACTTCTTAAGGGTGCTGCATAATTTATTTACTGTATCTTCGACAGTCTTCATTCCAACATCATCCGAATCTACGTCTTTTTGTGTGATGCCTCCGAAATGACTGTTATCGCCCACTACGATCATTCCATGGATATGCATCCAGGCATGAATGGACCAGATAGTATACTCCTGGCCGCCATTTCGTGATGCACCAACAGCCAGGGCCGCTCCGATCTTATCTTTTAATAGAAATCCATTCCTTCTTAACAGAAGTGTACGGTCGAACAACATCTTCAACTGCCCTGAAAGTGTTCCGAAATATACAGGGGAGGACACGATCAATCCGTCGGCTGATTCCAGTATTTCATATATTCTGCTCATGTCGTCATCGATTGGGCAGGATTTTTCGTTTTTGCATACTCCACAGTCCGTACAGGGAGATATGTTTACATCGGCAAGGGATATTTTTTCTACATCAAAGCCATTTTCTTTTGCGATTGCCAGTGAATGATCCACCATCCTGCTGTTATTACCCTTGCTGTTAGGACTGCCTGATATTCCAACTATTTTCATATTTTTATTTCACCTGTGTGTAAGTATTATCTCAAATTCTTCAGGGCTTTTGTGCCTGATTCAATAGCTTCCATTTGCTGTTTGATCTTGCCCTGGTCTGTTTCACGCTGAAGATCCAGGCAGAGCTGGACTATTTTGTTAATGATTGTATTGTTGATAAACTCATAAGTCTCAGGAGATATATTAGAGGGGGTTCCTGCGGGATGTGTAGTTCCATATGGAATATTTTCCTGGACCTTCTTTTCTACCTGTTCTACTTGTCCTGCTTGTTCTACCTGTTCTACTCGTCCTGCTTGTCCTGCCTGCTTTACCTGTCCTGCCTGGGTCACCTGATCTGAAGACTGAGGAGGATTTTCTACGGGTTTTCTACGGGTTTTTTCTTTTTTTTCCTGGGATTCAATAGCTTCTTTTGAGTTTGAATCACAGATAGGACATATTACGTTGCCGTGGTACCTGAATAAAGGGGCACCACATTCACAGTGGTTTGCCAGCATAGTGCCGCCCAGTTCAAGTAATTTTCCTATTTTATCCAGTTTAATGTCTTCTTCACTCTTTTTCAATGTTATCACCGAAACACTTCAAACACTATAAGTAATATGAACACTTAAAATGAGCGCTAGTTTTTTAATTTAGCAAACTAAAACATAACATATAAGCAAAATAAATCATGATTATTTATTTTATTAAGATTTAATTAATGTTTATTTAATAGAAGTCGAGAGATGATGAAAATGTCGATAAATCCAGATGAAATTATCAAGCAATGTATAGAAGTTATTGAACGTATTATCAATGATGATTCGGTCCCAAAGAATATCAGGCGATCTGCAGATGAAATCAGGACTATATTACTAAAAGAAGAAGATTCCCAGTCTATTAGGGCAGCTCTAAGCATAAGGATCTTGGATGATATAAGCACTGATCAGAATCTTCCTCTTCATACAAGAACTTTAATATGGAATCTTGCAGGACAACTTGAGACCATTCCGGTAGGCGACTGAAATACAAATGTTAATATTTTCTTTTTCTAATTTTTTTCTCTAATTATCATATTTTTCCTCATATTATCCAACCCTATGATTTCCACTGGAGACTTTTATTTTTTATAGTATATCAAGTGTAACTTGATGTACTCAAGAAAATCCGACCGAAGGGAGGATTTTGTTCTCATTGGTGGAGTGTAATTAAATAAAAATTTATTATAAAAGTGAATTTATTTAACAAGATTTTAGGAGAAATTTATATTTTATATACCAGAACAAAATAACTAAGTTTATATATATTTAAATTAAAGTCGACAACAATATTCTATTTTTTAATTATAGTTATATATATCAATTCTATTTTTCTATTTCTTTATTATCTCCAGTGGAAATCATGCGGTTCCTTTCTTATATATATTCTCCATATGAAATCAGGGGGGTGCACATAAATATTCTTTCTTTTTTGTTTTATTATTGGTTTTGCTTTGAAAAATATTTATGATTTAAGGGTTATCGATGATGTTTTTTTTTAAATATAATGATTAATTATATTTTCTACTTGAAATGAAGGGGTGTTAACCAGAAAATATAATAAGGTGTGTTTCATATGGAATATTGTAGTTGGGTTATGAGAGGGATTAAAAAGTGTTACGAAATTACATGGATCACATGAATCCCCAAAAATCTAAAAATTATTTACAGTAACTTTACAAACCAAAGGAAAATTTACATGTTACCAGAACCAAAAACCTCTGAAAAAAAATCCGCACACGGGATATTTGAAGATTTCCTCAAAAATACTGTTATTTTTGAAAACAAAGAAGTATTAAGACCCAACTACACACCCGATAATCTACCTCACAGGGATAAGCAGATCCAGTTACTTGCCAGTATGCTTGTCCCGGCTATTCGGGGAGATACACCTTCAAACATTTTAATATATGGAAAAACAGGCACCGGTAAGACAGCAGTTGTAAAATTTGTAGGGCAGGAACTGGAAGATACAAGCGAATCCCGCGGAATAGCGTGTTATGTATTATATGTTAACTGTGAAATTGTAGATACCCAGTACCGGCTCTTAGCCACACTTGCCAGACATGTTGGAAAAGAAGTACCAATGACCGGATGGCCTACTGATCAGGTGTTTGAAGAATTTAAAAAAACTGTTGATAAAAAAAAACAGGTTGTAATAGTTATACTGGATGAAATAGACAAACTGGTCAGGAAAGGAGACGATGTGCTCTACAACCTTTCCCGGATAAATGGCGACCTGAAGAACGCCAGGATAAGTCTGATCGGCATTTCTAATGACCTCAAATTTACAGAATTCCTGGATCCCAGGGTTAAGAGTTCCCTTGGTGAAGAAGAGATTATTTTTCCGCCATATGATGCAGAACAGATACATGATATCCTGGAACAGAGGGCGGGTCTGGCTTTCAAGAGTAATATGCTGGATGAAACTGTGATCCGCCTGTGTGCTGCCTTTGCTGCTCAAGAACACGGAGATGCCAGACGCGCGTTAGACCTCCTACGCGTGTCTGGTGAATTAGCTGAGCGGACAAAATCGCCAGTAGTTGAAGAAAAACATGTTAGGGTTGCCCAGGAGAAGATCGAGAACGATAGAGTTGTTGAAGTGGTCAGGACTCTTCCAACCCAGTCCAAACTCGTGTTGTTAAGTGTACTTCTGCTCAGTAAGATCAGGAATAATAACGTTTCCACTGGTGAAGCCTACACTATTTATAAGCAGATGTGTAATGACATCGGCTCTGACATACTCACCCAGCGCAGGATTACCGACCTTATTTCAGAACTGGACATGCTGGGCATTATCAATGCTATGGTGGTAAGCAAAGGCCGGTATGGCAGGACCAAGGAAATATCATTGAGCGTTCCGATGAGTGATACCAAGGGAGTGCTCATGGAAGATTACAGGTTAAAATCACTGGAGAATTATCAACCTGACCCGCTCATTATCCAATCCAGGTTGATGTAGGTCGGTCGATATCAATGTACAGCCAGTAAGAGATATCCAATACAGATTGATATAGGCCAGTTGATATTAATGTACAGCCAGTGAGAGATATCCTACCCAGGGGACATGCCACCGGGCTACCCCAATGATCCATTCCTCTTTTACAGGTTGTAGCCTGCTGGTAGAGGTCTTCTGGTCAATGTCCCTATTATTGTCCCCTTTGGTTATGTATCCCGAATGAGGTGCAGCAGGTCCACCAGACCACATGGGTTCACCCTCCTCCACCCAGTACATTGCCCTGTGGATGATCGGGGTATCTGTACTGCTCCCATACTTCCTATATAGAATTACATCCCCGTATTCATCGAATGATGAGTATCCTGACAGGGTGCCATTAGTATGTGTAATGATCTCTGTCCGCTGGGCGCTTTGTATGATAACCACGTCACCAATACCGATATGAGGCAGCATACTACCAGATTCTACAGCCACCGCCGGCCTTGAAATACCAAGACCGATCTGCGAGATAAGCATGAACAATCCGATCATTACAGCTACGAACAACAGGTCATTTAACAGGCCGATCCAGAAATTATCACTGTTCCTGAACAGTTTAACATAATAAAACATTTTATCGATAATGGTTTTCTCTTCCCGTGCGTTCATATGGCGAATACTTATAGCGTGTAAAGTGATAATAGTTTGTGCGATTCTAATGGAAAATACTGATCATGCTTCATTCATTGTAGGGCAATTTGCAGAGGCCGGTTACCAGATAGACCCTGACGCCCTCAACCTGCTTGTGGAACAGGACACAAGTCCTTCACTTATCAGCCAGATACTTGATTCACTTGACGAGTCCACACTTGTGGTGGGCCCGGACCAGATCGACCCGGCTCTAAATACCAGGACCACACCTCAGCCAGTGACCGAGTACCCCCGGGTACCCAGGGACCCGGATTATGAAGATGAATGGACTGGTGAGCTGGATGTGATCTCAGATATCACTGACCAGTCAACATGTGTAGGTGAATATGGGGAATTCGTGGACTTTTTCAGGAACAGGTTCTCCAGGTTGGGGAACCTGTTGAGGAACCGGGGTGTCGGTTTCAGGCCCATAGAAAGCCTGAACAGGCGCAAACTTGGCCTGGTGGAAGGCAGGGAAGAGGTTTCGGTCATAGGCATGGTATCTGACCTGCGCACATCCAGGAACGGTCACAGGATGATAGAGATAGAGGATACTACCGGAAGCCTGCGCACAATGGCGCTGAAAAATAAACATGATATCTTTGAGCAGGGCATGAAAGTGATGCTGGATGAGGTGATCGGTGTCACCGGTACCCTGAGTGATGACGGAAATCTGCTATTTATAAATAGTATCATGTGGCCTGATATGCCGATCAGGACCAGTTCGGAACTGGGCGAGCGCAATGTGAGCGGAAAGGCTGTAATGATATCTGACATACATGTGGGGAGTGACACCTTCCTTGAAGACCAGTGGCTGGGTTTTATCGACTGGCTGAATCACGGAGGGTCAGTGGCAGGCAACGGATCTGTGGATGTGAAGGATATCAGGTATCTAGTGGTGGCAGGTGACCTGGTGGACGGTATTGGGATATATCCGAACCAGGAGGAGGAACTGGCCATTACCGATGTCTATGAACAATATAAAGTAGCTGCGGGTTATTTCAACCAGATACCCAAACATATCAAGGTGATCATATCCCCGGGCAACCACGATGCGGTCAGGCAGGCCGAACCCCAGCCCACATTTCCTGAAAAGATAAGGAAGATGTTCAGGCCGGACGTGGTATTCGTGGGCAGCCCGGCAGTGATATCCATGGATGGGGTACGCACCCTGATCTATCACGGTCGCAGTATTGATGATATCGTAGCCAACCTGCCTGGCATGAAATACGAAGATCCCACACAGCCCATGATCGAGATGTTGAAACGCAGGCACCTATCTCCCATGTACGGCAGCCGGGTATCTATTGCGCCTGAAAGGGAAGATCACCTGGTGATCGACAAGCCACCCCACATCCTGCACTGCGGACATGTACATACAGTCGGATGCACTACTTACCGGGGTGTCACAGTGATAAACAGCGGTACCTGGCAGTCCCAGACAGAGTTCCAGAGGCGAATGAACCTTAAGCCCGATCCAGCCAAGGCTGCCATTGTGGACCTGGCCACACTTAACACAAACATTATCTCTTTTCAATAACTCATATATTCCCAATGAGAACTATACCCAAACATCAACTGGAATTGAGCACTTTACCCGGGCATCAATTGGAATTATTCAAAAAAATGGGATATCACATAGTAGGCAGTCACGGCGCTGTCAAACCCTGCCTCTGGTCGGGCAGGTCCATAAAGGGAAAGGGCAGCTGCTACAAATCCCAGTTCTATGACATCCAGTCACATCGCTGCATCCAGATGACGCCTTTTTTAGGCTGCAACCAGTCCTGCCTCCATTGCTGGCGCCCGATCGAACATCCTGTAGACACGCCTGCTGTGTGGGATTCTCCAGAGGAAATTGTGGGGGGTTGTATCAGGGAGCAGCGCAGGTTGATGTCAGGATACGGCGGCCTGGATGATGCTGACAAAGTAAAATGGAAAGAAGCACTGGAGCCCAAACATGCGGCTATATCACTGGCAGGGGAACCCACATTGTACCCGTTCCTGCCCGAACTGGTCCAGGAATTCCACAAACAGGGAATTACCACCTTTGTGGTTACCAACGGTACAAAACCCGATGTTATTGAAATTATCAGGCCTCCTAAACCGTCGGGGTCGGGCCCCACCATTATAATAGCTGTATTTTGTTTCATGTCATCCAGATGTGTTGAAATTCAGTCATTATACGTTTGCTATCCATAACCTTTGCTTGGACTTGTGGGGGAACAGTTTAATTGTAATGCCATGTGCTTTCATAGATTATTGATAAGAGGTCCTCGCTATACCAGAATTTTTATAACTTTTGCGGGATTACCCACTGCAACTGAATTGGGGGGGGTGTCGGTGGTTACGACAGAGCCGGCGCCAATTATACTGTTTGAACCAACTGTCACTCCCGGCAGCACAACGGAATTGACACCGATGAACACATTATTCTCGATGATTGTGGTTCCTTCGGTTTTGGGTTTGTTCATGCGATCTGCTGCCGCATCATGGGATAAAATTACCGTGCCGTGGGTGATGGTGCAATTATCGCCAATCACAACCTTTCCCCTTCTGGTGTCAATCTTCGCGCCAAGGCTGATCATGGTATTTTTACCGATTTCTACCCCAGCGCTTCGCAAGTAGAGATGATAAAAGAAACGGATAAGGTTCCCACCATAATGCTTGATCTGTTTAACAATTTCAGCAATCATCCGTTACCTGTTATTGGTTAATTCGTTATACAGCAATTCATATTCCCGCACATACCTTTCCAGTGAAAAAATTTCTTTAACAAAAATTTTGGCCTCTTGTGCCAGCAAATTAGCTTCGGAGGGGCTTGATAGGATATGGATAATAGCCTCCGCTGTTGCTACCGGATTGCCAGGTGGCACTAAGATACCCGTTTCATTGCTTCTCACAATTTCCGGAGTTCCGCCACCGTCTGAAGCAACCACGGGCACGTCGCAGGCCATGGCTTCGATCACGGCATTAGGAATACCCTCAAGGTGCATACGAGTGTTGGTGAGGAGGACACAAACATCCAGCAGGGAATAGATATTGTCCACGTCTTTCCGGAAGCCGGCAAACACAACATGATTCTGCAGACCCAGTGATTGCACCATATTTTTCAGCACTGGCCGCATTTCACCGTCACCGACCAACAGGAATCCTGCATCAGGGAAGGCCTTGAGTATTATGGAAGCTGCTTGAAGAAGGGTTTCCTGATCTTTGTTGTGAGAAAGCGAGCCTACCATTCCGATGACATGCCCGAACCGAGCTATCTCCAAGTTTTCCTTGAGGGATGTGTTCTTATCGTCTTGATCCTCAAAACGGCTGAAATCCACTCCGTTATAGACAACTCGAAAATGGGGTTTGGTTTTCTTGAAGCGATTAGCAAAACCGGCCCTGGAATTAGCCACGAAAAAATCAGCTATCACCGCCAGAAAACGCTTTAGACATTTCGCTTTCAGAGAACTGTCCATGGCATCACGAATAGCAGAGCAGATAACAGGCCTCCTTGTGATTTTGGCGGCCAGCCCCCCGAAAAGGCTTCCCATGTTCATGAAGGTATGCACGAGGTCGATTTCATGTTCCCGGATATAACGAACCAGAGCAAAGAGTGGCCCTGCAAGCTCCAGTTTATACGCCCGAGGAAAATATCGCACCTCGATATCGATTGAGGTGACGATGTCAGCATAACCCATATTTTTTTCAAGCAAGCTAACAACATGAATTTCATATCGAGCCTTATCAAGCCCCTTGACGAGTTCCACTAACTGCCGTTCAGCACCGCCAAAGCCGAGAGAGTCAATGACAAAGAGGATCTTTGTTGATTGTGTCGACATTGGTAAGAAGCCCTTTTTTTAGTTCACGAATAATTAGAGCATGTTTTTAGCTGATTGGCTCAATCTAAATGTACGTTCTAAACTTATTGGGTCTCTGAGATGTTATTAAGCGAGTTCTGAAGATACAGGAGATATGCCATACTTACACCAACTGTAAGAGACACGAAATTCATAATCCCATCAAGAGAGCTAAATAGCCACGCAATCCCAATCACAGAGATGGCATGGAAAAGTGAGGTGCGAAAATGGTGATTGTCACTTGCGGGTAAGATCCAGATAAACCTGATGTACCAAGCAGCAAAGCAGAACAATACCAGAAATCCCACCAGGCCAAATTCAGCCAAAATCTGTAAATAATAATTGTGAGGATCAGCTCTCATGCCAACC
>JAIWAT010000011.1:0-16703 GCA_048634225.1 Anaerolineales bacterium
CGAATTGGTCGGGAACAATCTTCCAGTCTTCTTCATCAGGGACGCGATCAAGTTCCCGGATATGGTCCATGCATTCAAGGGCGCACCCGATAGCAATATGCCTTCAGCCTCTTCCGCACATAACCGCTTCTGGGATTTTATATCCCTGACACCTGAATCGACACATATGATCACCTGGCTCTTTTCAGACCGCGGGACGCCAAAAAGCTACCGGATGCAGGAAGGTTTTGGCGTCAATACCTACGTATGGGTGAACGCCGATGGAAAGGCTGTGTATGTGAAATACCACTGGAAACCTAAATTGGGTCTACAGAACCTTGACCGTCATGAAGCAACCCGGTTGGCTGGTGCCGACCCGGATTACCTTACGCGGGATCTTTACGATACGATCGCAAGCGGCAAAGAGGTTGAGTACGAACTGAATGTCCAGTTGATGGATATCGCTGATGAATTCAAACAGGATTTCGATCCACTGGATGCCACAAAGACCTGGCCTGAGGAGAAATTCCCGCTGATGCCAGTTGGTAAAATGGTGCTCAATCGCAACCCTGACAACTTCTTTACTGAGGTTGAACAGGCAGCATTCTGTCCTGCCGCAATCGTTCCTGGAATCGAGTTTTCTGCAGATAAGTTGCTCCAGGGGCGGACCTTCTCATACACTGATACACAGCGCTACCGGCTTGGGGCAAACTACCTGCAGCTGCCCATCAACCGATCCAAAGTGCCGGTCAATAACAATCAGCGTGATGGGGCCATGCAGATAGGGGAATTCAGCGGGCATGTCAATTACGAGCCAAATAGCCTGGACCAGGGTGCCCCCAGGGAAGCTCTGGCAGGCAAGCCATATATGCATAGCATAGAGGGAGAAGTGATGCGCCAGAAGATCAGACTCACCAATGATTTCACTCAGGCGAAAGAGAGATATCGGTCTTTGAGCAAGATGGACCAGGAACATCTGGTGGATAACCTCACCGCAGATCTTTTGAGCATTGACAGACCGATCCAGCAGCGGGTAGTTGATAACCTGACCAGTGCTGATCCGGAGTTAGGTAGATTAGTAGCTGAGGGTCTGAAACTCTAACAGATTATGGAAACTGAATCGAACGCATGAGAAGCCCAGGGTCTGCCAAGAAATAAGTTGGTAAATTTAACAGACGATTTGTGTAGATACACAGCACATACGCTAATATGAATTATAGTTTGCTGAATAACAATCAATAAAATATTAACCGCAGATGAACGCGGATAAACGCAGATACAATGCCGCAAATCTGCGTTCATCTGCGTTTATCTGCGGTTCGAATTCTCATATAATTCTCTTATATATCTGGCGGAATACCATAAATTGATTTTGACAGGTTATTCTCAAGTGAGCCCCCAGAATATATTCTGCTTGATCCTCAACATCACCTTTTTGCTCAATTGCACCGCTGAAACGCAGTCCAAAATAAAGGAAAGAATTGCGATTGCAAGAACTACTGAAAATAACCGACTGCTCGATCAGCAATCCTCTATACAGGAGGTCTTGACCCCGGCAGCAGCCGAGCGATGTATTTATCGAGAGTCAGATAGTCTCCTAGATGATATACAGCGCGGGCTTCTTGAATCTCAGCTTACACACTCGGGTCTTCTTCCCATGCCTTTTCCTCAGCATGTGCCATCTGCTCATCCAGCAACTCCCAAAGCCGGAATTTATCCTTCATGCGTAGTTTTGCAATAGATTTAACACCACAAAAGGGACAGCGCCAGTCATTTGGAACGTCCTCTATAATTGGCATAGTATAAGGTTTAATGTGATCTCATATATTCAATATAAGCTCTCAATGCTTCAATTCCCTGAACCATTATCGGTGCATTATCTTTTACAAATTCGATCTCATCGGATTTCGTCTTTGGAACATTTTGCCTGTATTTTTCATAGGCTTTTTTCCCATCGTAATCCACAAAGGCTATCCTGGCTCCAAAATTATCAGGATCCAGCAAACATGCATCACCGGTTATCGTGGCTATATGGTGAGGATGGGAGATCAATGATTGACCCAGTTCGTTAGAATTCTTAACACCATTTCTTTTCAGATCATCTGAAAGGTCATTGAAATCTGTAAAAAAGTAGAATCCCCCCTGGGGCGTCGTGGCATTTATTCCATCTATACTATTAAATGACTTACTCATGAACTGCCCCATCATCCGGTGAATGTTCCTGATAATTCCAAAATATTCTTCGATCTCTTCGTTGGGTTCGTAAGCTGTTATTGCTGCATATTGTGTGGGTGTGGAAACATTCGTATACACTGTTGCTGCTACTTTTGTAAAGCTGTCTATGAGCTTTTGTGAGGATTCTTCAGGGAGTATGCAATGACCCAACCGGTAACCACCTGCTGATCTATCTTTTGAAAGTCCGTTGGTCACAAATGTGCCTTCAGGATATATTGCCCCCATACTGGTAAATTCTTTAAATTCATAGGTGATCATTGCGTATATCTCATCGGCAATTACCAGTGTGTTGTGATCCCGACAAACTTGCGCGATTTTCTCAAGCTCCTGCTTTGAATATACCACTCCGGTTGGATTGTGGGGATTGTTCAGCACCAGGGTATGCTGATTTTCAGTCAGGTTTGATAAGAATTCGTCCAGATCATCAGGCTGCATTCTATAATTACATTCCGGGTTTAAGTAAAAGGTATGAAAATGCTTATCAAGCAATTTGATCTGCGGAGAATAACCAATCCATGAAGGTGACGGAATTATTACTCCGCCTTTTACAATGTCAAAGATGAGATGGATCAGATCCTTGGTACCAGGTCCCACGATTATTCTTGATGGATCTACATCCAGTCCAAAATGCCTTTTGTTAAAACCTGAAATAGCATCTCTAAGTTGGGATATTCCTTCAGCAGACGAGTAATGTCCTTTGTCTGTATTATCTGCTAAGGCATGCTGCAGGGTTAAAGGCACATGAAATGGCGACTGTCCGAATGCAAACCCATAATATTGAGAATGACATCCCATCTTTTGACATTGCTTGCGATGTTGTGCGATCATCAACCCGATCTTCAGATTCTCGGGCATCTTTATAGCATTCACATGCGGCTCAACTTCTATTTTTCCAGACATCCTGAATTTCCCTTTTTCTTCATTAGATCTGCTTAATTTTAGTATAAATTGATATCATTTAATGGGATGAAGATATTATTAAATATGTTGATTCAAGACTTTAAGACTTATAAACTATTTTTAGATTTGTGGATTACTGGATTAGTGATTGAAGAATAGCGATCGCTACTTAGGATTTTTCCCCCCATACCGCCGCACATGCTCCCATGCATTATGATATTCCGGATACTTCTCAGAATTCTTATAAATCGAAATATCTTCACTCCCATAATGAATTCTATCCTTTCCCACCGGGCACACCTTGATACAAATACCGCAAGGCGATATAAAGCGGCTAAGTAATTTCTTGCTATATCTGGCACACAAATCCTTGCGTATGATCCCTGATGGATAATCATCTCCAGTGATTGCACCTACCGGACAGCTCCTTACACAGTTCATGCATCTGGTACATAGGTTCTCTTCTAAAAGTGGATCCTGGGGTATTTTGGCTGAGGTGAAGACAGACGTGAACCTGACCCTTGGCCCGTATTCTTTTGTAAGTAGTGTGTTATTTACTCCAAAACTTCCAAGGCCGGCAAGGTAAGCTGCATGTTTGTGGGAGAAAAAGGCAGTTGGTCTTTCGATCAGTACATTGATATCCCCGTAACCATCCCTGGGAACAAAAATTGAAGGGTATCCCTTCATGTTTAAAAAGTTGGATAGCAAGTACCCATACTGATCAAGCATGATATTAATAGTGCGGTAAAGTTCATGATAATAGATAGACGGAGTAGTTTCAATAATAGGGAGGCTGACAGGCAGGCCAAGGACGATAACAGAAGATGCTTTTTGAAAAATATGCTGGGGATAAAATGGTTCAGGTATCCACGGCTCAAATAATGGTAGGGTCCAACGCTCAACAGATGCTATTCCCACAATAGGGATCTCCAGTTGAGCACATTTATTCATGATTTCAACTTTAAGGGAGGCATTCATCTAATTAGATCAATGGTAATCTAAGTTTAAGGGTTTTACTGAAAGGGACATATCTTATATGCATTCATAGAAGTAATTGATAAAAAAAAATCTCTCATAAGTCACCTCAGCTTAAGGAATTTTTGGTTTAAGGTTATTTATAAGAATTTTTCCGATTATGAGAAGAGATCACCTTTATTTGATGTTCTATAAATTCTTTGCTTTTACAGGCGGCACATATCTTTTTAGCATTAACGAAAGCGATATTACCGTCACAGAACTTAAAGCCATTGCAAGCCCTGCAAGTTCAGGTCTGAAAGTAATTCCAGCGAGCGGATACAGCATTCCTGCTGCAACAGGAATAAGCGCAGCATTATATGCAAAAGCCCAGAATATATTCATCTTGATCCTTGACATCACTTTTTTGCTCAACTGCACAGATGCAACAGCATCCATAAGATCATCTGTCATGAGGACTACTTCACCGCTTTCTACTGCCACATCCGTACCGCTTCCTATCGCAATACCCACATCTGCCTGTGCAAGTGCCGGTGCATCGTTGATACCATCACCTATAAAGGCCACTACTCTTCCTTCTTTTTGCAGTCTCTTAACCTCAATGGCCTTATCCTGTGGCAGAACCTCAGCCAGTACATCTGTGATCCCGATCTGCTGGGCGATCTGTTTTGCAGTCCTTGCATTATCACCAGTGATCATAACCACATCAAACTTCATCCCTTTAAACTCTTCGATCGCATCCTTTGTTGTTTCTTTTAGTGTATCAGCGATTGCGATCATGCCGCATATCTGACCATCTATGGCTATCATTATTACTGTCTTTGCCTCGTTCTCAAGCTGAAGTATGGTTTTTGCGACATTTTCAGAGTATGAAATATTTCTTTCGCTTAACAGGATTTTATTCCCTGCGAGTACTTCTTTTCCATCTACCTGGGCAATAACACCCTTTCCCTCTAAGGTATCAAAACTTCTACTTTGTGGTATCTCAATGCCTTTTTCCTGTGCTTTTCTCACCACAGCTTCTGCGAGAGGATGCTGTGAATTTTTCTCAACACCTGATGCCATTATCAGTAGTTCTATCTCATCAATTTCGGTACCGATGATATCTGTAACTTCAGGTTTTCCTTTTGTAAGGGTCCCGGTCTTATCAAATATCACAGTGGTCAGTTTTTCAGATATTTCAAGAGCTTCACCGTTTTTAATAAGAACTCCAAGTTCAGCACCACGACCGATACCAACGGTCACAGCAGTAGGAGTGGCCAGACCAAGTGCGCACGGACATGCAACAACAAGTATAGAGATCAATACGGTCAATGCAAAAAGCAGTGTCTGATCAAATATAAAATACCATGCAGCAAAGGAAAGAACCGCTATCATCAGCACTGTCGGAATGAAATAACTCACTGCCCTATCAGCTATCCGCTGAACCGGCGGTCTTGATCCCTGGGCTTCTTCCACAAGTTTAATGATCTGTGATAGTACCATATCTTTCCCTATTTTTGTAGCACTGAACCTGATCACGCTGTTCTTGTTGAGTGTTCCGCCGACTACGTCATCGCCTTTCTTCTTCAAAGATGGAACGCTCTCACCTGTGATCATTGATTCATCCACATAACTCTCACCATCAACAACGCATCCATCTACCGGGATCTTCTCACCAGGTTTGACCATTACCATATCATTATAACGGACATTCTCTATCGATATTTCAATTTCTTTGTTATTACGGATAACAGCAGCCGTTTTCGGCTGCAAACCCATAAGTTTCTTAATAGATTCTGATGTTTTTCCTTTGGCTCTTGTCTCTAAATACCTCCCCATTGCGAGAAATGTAGCAAGAAGAATAGCAGTCTCGTAAAATAAGAATTCATTGGTAAGTATAATGTTAAACGTACCTAACACACTTGATACATAAGCCACACCGATCCCCATAGAATACATTACATCCATGTTGAGATTCCTGTTCTTAAGAGATCGATATGCACCCTTAAATATTGGATAACTGATATATACAAAGACAGGGAACGAAATAATTAACATAAGATATGCTGCTGGCAGATCGGTCGGGAGACGCCCCAGTATCATCAAAAGAATGCCTGTGGCAATCCCGATGATAATTCTATTACGTTTCTCCATCAGTTCACTGTCTATTACAGCTTTCTCTAAATCTTTTTTTTCTCCCTCCATCCCAAGATACTTGTAGCCTGCATCCTCTATGGCATTTTTCATATCAGAGATAGTAGTAATCCCGGGATTGTAGGTTACATACGCTTTTTGTGAAATCAAATTAATAGAAACATCAAGAATTCCATCTATACTCTTCAAGGAGTTCTCTATGGTTCTGACACACATAGCACAGGTCATACCTGAAACCTTGAGTCCGACTTTCTTGATATCTTCTGTCATTATGTAACCGGTTTGGGACTTACCCTACATTAATACACCAGACAGTTATACTTCCAGTTATACCATATCATTAATTCCAATAGCCAGTCTTTTAGATCATATGGTTTTAATGATCATTGAGATATTTTCTCTATTCGGTTGCTCCAGGAGGTGTAAAAACTCTTGCTGAGAGTTCTTTATCTACCATGAGCAATCCATTGCCATCTTCCCCAACAATTCTCAACCTGGAGATTATCTCATTATCATTGCCTTCCTCTTCTATCTGTTCGGTAACAAACCACTGGAGAAAGATGTTCGTAGCATGATCTTTCTCCAAAATCGCAAGATCAACAAGATCATTGATGGATTTGGTGACAAACTGCTCATGTTTTAATGTCTTCTCGAACATATCCTGAGGCGATTCGAATTCAGTAGGTGGTTGGTTGATTGAAATAAGTTTTACCTGTTGGCCTTGACTGTCAATGTAGTCATATATCTTCATTGCATGGGCCATCTCCTCCTGGTACTGAACCATGAACCAGTTGGCAAAACCCTTAAGCCCGCTATATGAACTATAAGCAGACATGGACATGTATAGGTATGCTGAATAGATCTCTTTATTCAACTGATTATTCAGCGCATCCGTCATCTTCTCACTTAGCATAGTATTACCTCTTTTGCATTTGCATTTTATTTAAATAGAGATTATCTGATCGATTATATATTTTGTGGTGAAAAAAATCATTATCAAAAGACGGCATATCACGAATATAATTTATTAATCCATATATCAGAACGAATACCGCACCAAAACTTATTGATATAGTACATCATATGATTGATAATCCAATGGAAATTTAGGAGGATATATTATGCAATCTTACGAATGTACAGCATGCGAATATGTTTATAATCCGGAAGAAGGAGATCCGGACAATGGAGTTGCTCCAGGAACGGCATTTGAGGATCTGCCAGATGATTGGGTTTGTCCATCCTGCGGCGTGGACAAGGATTTTTTCGAACCAGTAGCTTAAAGGAGGCACTTAACAATGGATGAAGAAACCAATATAGAACAGGCACGTCCGATGCTCCAATTAGGTGATAAAGCACCGGATTTCAAAGCAGTGACTACACATGGACCCATTAGTTTATCTGACTATAATGGACAGTGGTTAATACTCTTCTCACATCCGGCAGACTTCACTCCCGTCTGTACCACTGAGTTCATAGGTTTTGCAAAGTTATACCCTGAACTCGAAAAGCGTGGTGTTAAACTGCTGGGTTTAAGTATTGATAGCGTTCATTCGCATATCGCATGGGTGCGCAACATTAAGGAGAAGATGGATGTAGATATACCGTTTCCTGTAATAGCAGACATCGGCATGAATGTTGGGAAACTATACAGTATGATCCATCCAGGACAGAGCGCTACTGCTGCGGTGCGGTGTGTCTTTGTGATCGATCCTGGACAGATCCTGCGGGCCATGATCTATTATCCGCTATCAACCGGACGGAATATGGACGAGATCCTCAGGCTTATTGATGCCTTACAGGCCGCAGATGCACACGGGATCGCAACGCCGGCAGACTGGAGACCGGGAGATGCGGCCATTGTACCACCACCTGCAACACAACAAGAAGCCCAGAAACGATTAAGCGAGGGTTATGACTGCAAGGACTGGTATTTCTGTAAAAAGAACATATAAGTGAGACATGCTCGAAATAAAATCATTAAATTTAGAGGTTTCTGGAAGACCTGTACTTAAAGACCTCAACCTCACGATAAAAGAAGGCGAATCCCACGTACTTCTCGGTCCGAATGGATCAGGAAAGACATCCCTCTTACTTGGCATACTTGGTTTTCCAAAATACAAGGTGACAGGCGGCAGTATAATATTTAAAGGAAAGGACATCACAGCCCTTTCAACTGCTGAGCGGGTAAAACTTGGAATGGGCATTGCATTCCAGCACCCACCTGTAATACGCGGCATAAGACTGGGCGAGATGGTGGATCTATGTAAAGGTGATACATCCCAGCAGATAACCCAACAGACCCGTACTCTTGCAAAAAAGCTGCATTTCTCAGATGAATTCCTGGAAAGGGATGTGAATGCTGGTTTTTCAGGAGGCGAGATCAAACGGTCTGAAATAATGCAGTTAATGGCACAAGATCCGGATTTTGTGATGCTCGATGAACCTGATTCAGGTGTGGATATTGAAAATATGGAACTGATCGGAGATATGATCGGTGAACTGCTGCATAGACGGATCCGTCCGAGCAAACGAACCGCATCAGGGCTGATCATCACGCATCTTGCAACCATCACTGACTACATAGAGGTTGACTGGGCGCATGTTATGCTCAATGGTATGATCGCATGTTCCGGAAACCCGAACCGGATCATCAGCGAAGTTATGAAAGGAGGTTACGAGAAATGCGTAAGGGAATGTCAGGAGACAATGGACCGGATATAGAAAAATATACCCTGAAGGCAGAAAAACATACCTCAAAAGACCTACCTGAGATCGAAGATAAGTATAAACAAGCCTTTTTAGATGTTGGGTATGATCCGGAAGGGGCAGAACGTTCAGGGTCATTCCTGCAAGTTGATCATTCTGTTCTATGCTCAAAGGTGATGCAGGAAGGTGTCGAGATCATGAGCACTACTGATGCCCTTGAGAAATATTCGTGGCTCTCAGATTACTGGTGGCATGCGGTTGCTCCTGAGAAGGACATCTATACTCAGCAGGTTGATCGCAAGCAGACACACGGATACTTTCTGCGAACACTTCCTGGTGTTAAAACCACTTATCCATTGCAGTCATGCCTGTTCACCGGACAGGAAGGATTGTCGCAGAATGTGCACAACATCGTCATTGCCGAAGAAGGGTCCGAATTGCATATTATCACTGGCTGCTCGGTTGCCGAAAAGGTTCAATCTGCGCTGCACCTTGGTGTCTCTGAATTCTATGTCAAGAAAAATGCCAAGATCACATTCACCATGATCCATAACTGGGCACCTGAAGTTGAGGTACGTCCAAGAAGCGGCATCATTGTCGAAGAGAACGGTGTGTTTATCGGCAATTATGTTTTACTGAATCCGGTTAAGGATCTGCAGATGTATCCGGTCACATATTGCGGCAAGAATGCAAGAGCAACTTCACAGAGTATTATCTATGCATCAAAAGATTCAAAGATCGACATTGGCTCAAAAATGGTGCTACAAGGTGAGAACAGCAGGGCTGAGATTATTTCACGCACGGTTGCAGCAGATCATGCTGATGTTACAGCTCGTGGTATTCTTAGCGGGTCTGCGCCAAATGTGAAGGGTCACCTTGAATGCATTGGCCTGATGCTCTCTGATACGGCACGGATCTATTCTGTACCTGAACTTGAGGCGACCGTCAAGGATGCTGAACTCTCGCACGAAGCAGCAGTCGGGCGCATATCAGAGGAAGAGATTGCATACCTTACAGCACGGGGTCTGTCAGAAGAGGAAGCTGCGGGTGCGATCGTACGCGGATTCTTAAATGTGGATATTAAAGGATTACCGGAAGCTCTTGGTGCGCAGGTACGTCAGATGATCAGGATGAGCGCTGAGGCGCTTGAGTGAGATACACTGCTTGAGTGAAATACACTAATACACTATACTTGCACCTGTGTCCTCTGTGGCAGAATAGAAAGATAGATTACACAGACAAAAAGCGGAAATCAATTTTATCCGGTGGTTATATATATTGCAACATTTGATGATTATTAATATAGAGGAATTACTATGGAATACGATATCAAGGTACATACATGGTGGGAACACAGGATCAGGAAAATAACCATAAGCTCGGGAGAGAATAAACTCGGTATATGGTTTGCACATTTCGGGGAACTGGATCTCGAAGATAAAAAGACCCAGAATATCTTTGCCGGGATCATGCAGGGTATTTTTGGCGAACCTGTTGAAACACCTTCTGTTCATTTAAGCGTTATTAAGAAAAATAAGAAATATTCAAGAAGAGTACACAATACCCAAGAGTTGATGAACAGCTTTAAGCAAGCATTTGGAACATGACAGAGGGATATATGCGGATATGCATATTATATTCCGGTGAGTTTGGAAAAAAAGTTGTTGGAAACCTGGTAAATCTCAGTAATTTCTGCACGGCCTGCGGCGATCTGTGTGATAAGTGCCGCGCAGGCAGGATATCTTTTGCAGATATGGTGTATGAGATCCATGAACTTCCAGCAGACCTGCCTGATTTTATTGAAGATCCAGCAGACCTGTTTCCTGATATAGAGCATTGTGACCTGATCATTGCTATGGGTATCCACCCAGACCTGCTGGCTGATATCCCTGCATTAGCAGAATCAATAAATGCCAGGGCAGTGATCGTTCCAGTGGAAGAGCCGGGCTGGGCACCACCAGGGCTTCAAAAACAGATACGTGAAAAACTTGAATCCATAGGTATAGAATGTGAGTTCCCCAAACCTTTCTGCTCATTAACACTAACAGGTAAGCCCGTGATTGATATGTTCGTAAAGCTTGGGTTTGGTAAACCTGAACTAAGGATACGTTTGAGTGAAGACGGCAGAATTTTTACCAGGGTAGAAGTACTCAGGGACGCTCCCTGTGGAAGTACCTGGTTTGTGGCAAGGAAATTAACGTGGTCAGATACAGCAGGATATAAAGAAACAATCTCAAATGCCCATCACTCGTATCCATGTACAGCCAGCATGGATAGGGATGTGCAACTGGAAGATACCATACTGCATAAAGGAGGATATATTATTCGGGAGGCTGTAGAGAAAGGACTTCGTTAGATCATTAGATCAGTAATTCCATAATTAATGATCACGGCAGGAGATATCCGCTATGCACTTTCCAGTTCTCCAGGATAATGGTTGGAGATACCCTCTTTACGCCTTCCTGTTTTTCAATGTTCTTTGCAATAAACCTGCCAAGTTCTTTGCTGTCATTGGTCCAGATCTCTGTTATGATCATATGATCTCCAGTCGAAGTTGCAACAAATTTCACTTCAGGAAATTCGGTCATTCGCATTGCGACATCAAGAAGATGTGTTGATTCAACATCTATACCGACCATAGAAACCGAATTGTAACCGAGTTTTGAAGGATCAACAACAACAGTGTATTGTGTTATTACGCCATTTTTTTCAAGTGCTTTGATACGCTTTCGTATAGTTGATTCACTAACATCAAGCCTTGATGCAATTTCTGTAAGTGGAATGCGTGCATTCTCACGCAGCATATCTATTATCTTTAAATCTTTTTCGTCAATCATTGTAGTATCATCACGTTGGTTTATATATTATATGTGTAATAAAAGGACGAATTTCGTACCAAAATGTTATATATTGATAATAAATATTAGGATATCGATAAACCTTTAAAAGGTTTACGTACCAGATACTAACTAAGGAGTTATGGAAATGGCTGATGAAAAGAAAACAGATCTTCCTGAGAAAGGAGCAGTACTGCAAAGAGACCGGGAAACATATGCAATAGCACCTGATACGCCTGCCGGTGTAGTACCGCCGGAAACTTTGCGAAAGATCGCTGATGTCGCAGAAAAATATAATGCAGCAGCAATAAAGATCACAAGTGCACAGCGGATGGTGATCGTAGGGCTTAAAGAAGAAGATATTGATAATGCCTGGAAAGACCTTGACATGAGCCCTGGTGCTGCGATCGGGCTGTGTGTTCGAAGTGTTAAAATATGTCCCGGAACTGCATTCTGTAAACGAGCTGTCTCAGACAGTTTGAGCCTGGGTATGGCGCTACATGATGCATATCATGGTATGAGTTTGCCAGCTAAGTTCAAGATGGGAGTATCCGGATGTCCGAACTGCTGTGGTGAGTCGTGGGTGAAGGATATTGGGTTCTTTGGGTTCAAGGATGGATTCAAGGTAGTAGTTGGTGGTGAAGCTGGCAGGAAGCCGAGAGTTGGAACGGAACTGACTTATGTTGAATCGATGGATGATGCAATGAAAGTGACGCAGGATGTCATTGACTACTATAAGGCAAATGGTAAGCCAAAAGAGCGTTTGGGTGATTTCATAGAACGGATCGGGTTTACTGAGTTTTCGAAGGGTGTACTTAAGTAGTGACCTTTAGAAGGTGTGATTGGTTCCGGATATTGACCAATCCACCTCTTTTTTTATAGTATATCAAGTATAACTTGATGTACTCAAGAAAATCCGACCGAAGGGAGGATTTTGTTCCTGTCCCGCACTTAACCCGCCGCCCCTCCCCCCTCTTACTGTGCTCGATTACCTTTCGGGTTAGACAACATGCTAAATACCTGGCTCCAGTGTCGGCGATGCACCTCATGTGTTCTGAAACCATCACAAAATTTATAAATATAAGTTGTGAGTAAAGTAGTCTACTTATGAAACAACAATTTGTAAACCGCCATTCGGAATTGAACTTTTTAGAAGATAGAGCCGCCAGTTCCAGTCCGGAATTTCTTGTGATATACGGCAGGCGCAGAATTGGAAAGACATGTCTTTTGTCAAAATTTTCTAAAAACTTACCATGCATCTATTTTCTCTGCACCAAAGACCGCGAGCAAGAGAATATAAACCGCATGAAGATAAAAATGGCGGACTTACTGGGGAAACCAGCATTTGGAAAACTGGATATAGACAACTGGATTGACCTTTTTAAATATTTTGTTGAGTTCTATAATGGAACTGGAAAAGTAACATTCATTCTTGATGAATTCCCGTATTTGATCGAATTAAACAGAGGAATTACCTCTGTTTTCCAGTATATCTGGGATGAAATACTCGCAAAGCAGAACGTGATGCTCATACTAACTGGTTCAAGTATCGGGATGATGGAAAATGAAGTATTGGGGTACCGCTCCCCACTATACGGAAGAAGAACCGGACAGTGGAAGGTCACAGAGATCGACTTAAAGCATTTCAACCATTTTTTACCGGAATACAGTATGGAAGATCTTTGCAGGACCTACGGGGTCGTTGGCGGGATTCCTGCATACCTTAATAAATTTGATAGCAGTCTGCCGTTTTTTGAAAATATAACACAGCGATTCATAAAGAAAGGCGAGTTCTTAAACGTTGAACCTGAGCTATTGCTAAAAGCAGAGTTTCGTGAGGAAAAGAATTATTTCATAATACTAAAAGCACTGGCTCTCGGGTATAACACTCCCATGAAAGTGTCTGCATATACTGGTCTTGAAAAGGGGAACATCTCCAAATATTTGCATGTCCTTGAAAACCTGATGATTGTTCGCCATGTTCTTCCTGTTGGTAAACACAGGAGAGGGATTTACGTTATTGAGGACCCATTATTTGCATTCTGGTTCAAATTCATATATCCGAACAGAGATGACATTGAATCAGAAAATTACGAAACCGTTGCAGCAAAGATCAGGGATGGCTTTCCATCTTACATGGGATTTAGATTTGAATTCCTATGTGAAAATCTGATTCGCAAGCGCCATTTTACATTGCCGGTAACACCTACCACCATTGGGAAATGGTGGCATAGGGAAGAGGAAATTGATATAGTAGCCCTGGATGAAGAGGGGGTGGAAATTTTTTTCTGTGAAGTAAAGTGGAAAGACCTTAGTAAAAATGAAACTCTGAAATTGCTTGATAGATTGAAGAGAAAAGCTGCATTGATGAAATGGCGCAACGATGAGAGAAAAGAGTATTATTCCGTAATTGCTAAAAAGATCGGTGGGAAAGAAGAAATTTCAGGGATGGGTTACTTTGTTTATGATCTGGAAGATATTTGAATTCTAATCTTTACGTAAAGCAAGAATAGCGGTGCCATTTTAAACTTATACGTGTAGCGCCCTCCTGCTGGCTTTAGCACAACGACGCCCGGACCGAAATTTGATTCTCCCACCCTGACCCCCCTACGCCTGTTTGCATTGGTGTTGTGTGCAGGCGTCATGGCATGGATCGCGCACACTTCGCAGGACATGCGGTCCCAAAATATTTATGTTAGTAATGTTAATGCACGTTATAAAGTCTTAGAAATGTGGTGGAAATAATGCCGGAATATGAAAACAATACACGTGATGTTGTTGAATATAAAGTAGTTGAAGCACCCGATATTGAAGAATTCGATGCTGATAGTTTAGAAAACCGTTTGGGCTCTGAAGGTAAAGACGGTTGGGAATTGATTACAGTTTTCAACAAAAAACTGTTTTTTAAGAAAAAAAAACAAATTGTTGAGCGTTATGAAGTATAATGAAAGTATTGTAATCCGTATCACCTGCTCTGCAACTTAATGCGCTGCCCGAACATGCATTTTTCATCGCAACACCTCCCAGTGGATTTCTGGATGTTCCCAGTGAGTTTATGCATCTTGCTATCACTGCTGCGCCTCTTGCAAGCAGCGCGCCCGCCCCAGCCAAACACTGCGTCAGACGGCGGCGCTTGAAATGTAGATCCACATTCGGCTTCGTGGTGAAAGATGATCGACGCGCTTCAATCACGGTTAGATATAACATTAATCCTTGAAACCAGTTGCTGAATGATAGTTTGATGGTGATGTTCGTTGCCTTAATCAAATGATTGAATTATTTGGATAGTTTTTCAAGTAAATACTGCTTGTTCCTGACTTATTCCTTGATAAGATCAAAGTTCTTTGTTTTACAAACGCAACTGAGTATATCAGTGTCGAAGATTACGATCATTTTATCAGTTTTTCCAACTGCGCCACGTTATCTTCCAGTTCTTTGACCGATACTGAACCTATTTCACGGATTATGCCCCGGTTTCCAAGCACTTCTTTAAATTGTATGGTATTCATACCGGCAATCTCGGCTGCTTTACCAAGTGATACTTTTCCCTCTTTATACAGTTCGATTGCAGCATCGATCTTCATAACAGGTTTATATTCGAATAAGCTTCGGATAGCGTCATTGATAAAATCGTCCGTGTTTGAGTAGTGTCCACTTTTTATCAATGCGTCGATTTCGTCATGATACGCAACGGGAATTGCAACGGTATTCACTTTTTATCACCTTTATCTTATTGATTATTGAGCTTTCAATGATAAAAAGATATTCCTGATGTCTTACTCATAATCAGATCATCATTTTAAACGCACTTCCATCTCATGCAGCTTCATCTTCATCTCAATCCTGCTTGCTATACCCGCCCCTCCCCTTTGACCACACAGCCTGCGCCCAGGCCTCTCTGCATTATACCCTGCCACCGCAGCCCGACAGGGCGGCAGTGTGGCAGCCAGCCTTGTGGATTTGTGCGAGGTTGGAACCGTAGATAAACGCGAATAAACGCAGATATTGCAGCTAAAATTAGATTATATCTAAATTTATACAGTATAATCATAATTTAAATCCATAACGGCCGTTATCTGTGTTCATCTGTGTTTATCTGTGGTTAATACTGAAATTGAAATAATTCCAGCCTGCTTTCTTTCTGCATATGCGCCGAGCGTGGGTTGTGAGAGTGGTGTGTGCAGGCGGTGGCCTCGGGTGTTGGAGATTGCTGCCGGTGGAGGATATGGCTGGTAAAATATATAATTCATGTAATTTTTAATTCGCAGTGTGCACATAGCGTTTCTGCATTTCTCTGTGTCCTCGGTGCACTCTGTGGCTTAAAAATGAAAACTGAGCTAAACAAATCTGATTTTTTTATGATTCAAAAATGAAATCCCAAACTGGAAATTCTAATCTCCAATCACCCGAAACTCAATACACACATTATACTGGTATGGAGCATACGACCTCACAATCCTTCTCCCTGTACATTCCACCTTTCTCCCCATACGTACCGCAGCTTCCTGTATCAGTTCCCATGATGTCCCATAAAGGTCATCCTCATGCGTGATATCATAAAAATGCACCACACCCCCACTCTTTGCCGCCAGTATGCCGCAATCCAAAAACTCCCTGGCAGACTGGGGCAGGTTCATAATAACATGGTCTGCAGAATGCTTCAAATTCCCTGCCGCATGTCTTGCATCATCTTCCACTGCCGTCACGTTGTCCAGCCGGTTGAGGCATATATTCTCACGCAAGAGCTTGACAGCCCCCGGGTTCTTATCCACTGCCACCACACTGGCCCCTGGTACGCTCTTTCCTATCAGGATGCTAAACGGCCCCACACCTGCGAACAGGTCCACCACACACTGCCCCGGCTTTACCATGTCAGCCACCCTTTTTCGCTCCGTACCCAGCCTGGCTGAGAAATAGGCACCGGCAAGGTCT
>JAIWAT010000012.1:0-15781 GCA_048634225.1 Anaerolineales bacterium
TTGGATTAGAATCAGCAATTTTTTCCAGAGCCCCTTCTAAATCAAACAAATTATATACAAATTTTTTTGCTTGAGAAAAATCTTGATCAACAAAAATACTACCAATGAGAGCTTCAATGACGTCTGCATATATTTCAGTAATATTTTCTAGTACGCCATGTAAAATATATTTATCAAGATTTAATTTATTTGCCAATGGTTTCAAACTTTCGTTGGATACTAATACCCTCTTAAAATCTGTTAAGACGCCTTCTATTGTTCGTTTTTGTTCTTTGGCATATAAATTAATTATTTCATTATTGTAAGAATAGTCAGCTACTATTAGATTTAATACTGAATCACCGAGGTATTCTAGTTTTTCGTAATTGTCTTCTTTGAGATTATTACTTTTTTTAAAAGCATCCAATTTTGTTTTGTCACCACTAAAAAGTGAACCATGCAATAGTGCTTGTATCAAATATTTGGTATCGTTATAAGTAATACCAATATTATTTTGAAATTCTATCAAATCGATTGAACTTACTGTAAGATCTTCATCTATCTTTATCATGTTTATTCCTCCTAATTTCCTTTATCAAAAAAACCAAAAAGAACAAATAATATAAAAATGAGATATTAAAACACGCCAATAGCAAATGATTATTCATTCGCTATAAGCCTATATTAATATCAAACTTTTATGATATTAATTCCTTAAAAATAAGATATTAAAACACGCCAATAGCAAATGATTTTTCATTCACTTTAAGCCTATTTTAATATCATACTTTTATGATTCTTTATTTTAAGAACTACTTAATAGTATAAATAACATTTTATTGTGATTCAGAACTATTTTTTTAGAACTCTTATGACTATCCGAGCATAATATTGGCTATACTGCAGTCACTGACCCCGGACCAGAGGTCCGAAGGCATCAGGACGATGCTCAGTTTTTAGCATCAATCATTGGATTGATAGAATTCGATTGTTCATTCCAGGCGCAAGTATTTTTATTAGCGAAAAATTAAAATGAGTCCACTAGCACCCAACATTCTATGATCGGTATGATGGTATTATCTTCATCAACCGCCTCTCGAAAAGCAGTTAGGTGATGATAACCATCGATTAGGACACCCATGCTTTCCCAAACAATCAAAGTGATACAACAGCGTCGTTCCAGACATTCCTTTTTGTACTTATTAATGAGTTCTTCCTCATTCGTGTCATTAGGTTTTGTGGATGCAATTGAGGATAAACCTTTAAGATCTCCTTTCCAGAAAATCCATTTGCTTCCTTCTGGGCTTTCGTCGTTTGATAGCCAAGCATTTTTATTATTCATAAGTCTATGCTTAATATCATCAGGAAGCTCATTGAAAGGAACTCTCTTTTCCATGATTGTGTTATAACTGTTGTGTAAATTATATTTGTTGGTTTGCTCAATCCCTATTGCCTTTTCCGAGCATGAGAACGAGCGCGTGTTGGAATAACTATCCCCGTACTAATAGAGGTTGTCCGATAATTCAAAATTTGAAGAAAAAGAAACCTAATTAGACCTTTAAATCGAAAAAGAAGGGAGAAAATTATTACTACCAGTAATTGTCGGACAGCCTGTAACAGTACAGGGTCTTCGTATACTTAAATAAAACGGTTTGTTGCTTTGAATCCTGTTTAATGGTTATTTATGAGACTTTTTAATTTATTCTGGATGAAATGAATCATGGCACAAAATATTCACCGCAGATGGTCCTTATTTTTCTCTGTGTCCCTCTGTGGTTTTCCGAACCATTCCAGAAGATAATAAAAAGTCTCAGATAGATCATCAAAAGCACGATTGAGCCATTTATAAAGATTCTTATCTTCAGTATGGGAATCCTTTAATTTATCAAACGCCTCCTTTAACTTGGAATCGGCAAAAACTACACGGGATTCCATTAAATCACCTTACAGCCAAGGAAGAATCCGAAAGAAATCTCCTTACAAGCTCAGGATTCCATATCCAACACATCTTACCTTCGTTATCAATCGCTATTTTGCCAGAATCCAGAAGATAATTTATTGTAACATTATAGGTTTGATACATCATCTTCCTCGGTAAGTGCTCCCATAGAGATTTTTTCTTATATTCACCGCTATGCTCTTTTATAGTTTCTTCAACCATAAGAACAGTATCCAATCGTGGATAGTGAAGTATCTTCATCTCTCTACTGACCGCCATTTTCTCACCTCATTTCTTTATCTCTTCTATCGTTATATATACTTATATAACTAATCACAAATAAATATTTCCGTTATCTGAAACGCACTTTTTGCAGGTATATTTTGAAAACAAATCTTTTTCTTAAACATTGAATGATGTCGAATGTTTGTGGTTTTCGAAATCTTTGGATAAATGGTTCGGAAAGATTTATGTCAAATTTTTGCTGAAGTTGGCAAATCGTATATTCAAAACATGTATTCTATGTATTTACAATATAAATATAATATTCCAGAAATATGTAAAACCACTATCTGGATAAATTATTTAAAATTTGCAGATACCTGCGGAAAGTGAGAGAATGCAGGGAAAGAGCGAAGCGAAGCGCATTCGAATGACCACAATGAGGATTTTGTATTAGATGCTGTCTATCGGCTTCTAAATAATATATAATATTAAATCAATATACAAACAAGGTGAGGATCATTACCAGAGAGAACACAAAAGAAAAACCCATAAAAATCGCAGTTGTCACGTGCGATATAGTGTCAGAGACATGCCCGGGTGTGGGGTGCTTCATGGCCTTCAATCAGCGGAAGATGTACTTCAAAGACTATGACGAGAATGCAGAAATAATAGCATTTTTCACATGCGGCGGGTGTCCGGGACGGCGTGTATATCGACTGGTCAAGTCTATCAAGAAACTCGGTGTGGATGTTATCCACCTTGGTTCCTGCATGCAGATGGAGGATTACCCCGAATGCCCACATATCGATTCCATTAAAAAAACTATTGAGGATGCAGGTATCAGGATTGTTGAAGGTACACATCACTAAAAGCTAAAGGAGATCAGGAAATGGTAAAACGGACCATAGTTAAAATAGATGAAGAAAAATGCACAGGATGTGGAAAGTGTGTGGCTCCGTGTGCTGAAGGTGCCATACAGATCATCGACGGAAAGGCAAAGGTTGTATCGGAAGAACTGTGCGACGGCATGGGGTACTGTATCGGACTGTGTCCTGAAGGCGCACTGACCGTGGAAGAAAAAGAGACCGTGGAGTTCGATGAAAAAAAGGCAGAAGGCCAGCCAAGGAAGACCGATCTCTCTATCAGGTGCTTCAAGTGCAATAAGGGGGAAGATGAAGTATACCTGCTGCCCCTTCGTCACAAGATGAAGAGTGAATGGGTATGCACGCACTGTCTGCCCATGCTGATACACGGATGAAGAATCATGAAAAACGTCAATATCCGGCTCACAGCCCTGGTGGACAACCTGTGCGATTACACATTCAATTTCCATTACCTTAACCAGAAACTTGACCCGAATTCCCGGATTGCAAACCAGGCCGGGAGTTCATACAACTACCAGAACCTTGTGGATGCCCTGAAAGGTGGCTCCGATGTCCATATCAAGGGCGACGTGGGTGAGCGCCTGGCATACAGCATGGGTGCGGACCTGAAGCACCTGGGCGGTTCCGGCAGGCCGGAACCAGCTGGCAGGGTGTTCGTTAACGGCAATGTAGGTGGAGAGGCAGGTATGGGTATGGTGTCCGGTGCGCTGTATATCAGCGGGACAGTGCAGGAGCCGCTGGGCAACATTATCGAAGTGGCCTCTGATGTGGACGGATACAGGAAATTCCGTTCGATTACAGATATTATGTGCAGCGGACCAGGTGAGGATACCCTGGTGTCCAATTCCCTGGACAAGGATGATAATATACTTATTCTCAATGACGGCATTCTACGGGGTACCATCGGCGCTCGTATGGATTGCAGGGGCACGGTGAGAGTGGAAGGTAATGCTTACAACGGCACCGGATTGCTCATGCGCCAGGGTATTGTGTATGTGGAAGGGAATGCGGGTATGAATACGGGTTCCAGGCTGGCCGGGGGTACGGTGGTGATCAGCGGCAAAGTTGATGAGTTCGCTGGTGTATACATGAAATCCGGCAACCTGGTCATCAAAGAGGCTAGAGGATACGTGGGTGCGAATATGACAGGCGGTGACATATATTCGAAGAGGAAAGTGCCGCTGAGCCCGCCTGCCACACCAGTCAAAAAGAGCGTCGAGAATATTAAAATGCTGCGCAGGGTACTGGGTGTAGGTCATCTGGAGGCCATGCTGTACAATAAATACGAAGTCGGGGCTGAGAAAGAGCAGTATATGAAGGTGTATATGCGCGACGGTTCTGTAGTTATGAGAAAGGTTGAATAACAAGACACAGGAGGAAATTAAAGTGGTAGTGAAAATAATTGAAACAATTGGGTCATCCCCTGATGGCTGGGAGGCTGCACTTAAGAATGCGGTGGATGAGGCATCTGAACTGCCTATCTTCAAGTCGAAAGGGAAGGTCAAAAATATCAATGTGAAGGGCTTTGACGTGGAAGTTGAGGATAATCAGGTGAGCCGATTCCTGACAAGGATTGAGATACTGCTTGAGTAAGTGATTCCAAAAACGGCAGTATTGATCACAACATTATTGGCAGTAGCACTCTTTTTCCTGGGGTGCACATCTGCACATCATAGCCACGGCAGGAATCGCCCCCCTGCATCCAAATTTCTAAATTAGTACCAGCTGTATTCCAATTACATTGTACGGCTATTTACTATAAACAGTTTCTGCGCCCGTATTCCTTGCCCTGGTGACGAACACCCGGCCCCCTATTGTGGATTCCAGGTATTCGGATACGGCGTTCTTCACGCTCTCAGGGTCCTCTGCTACGGCATATACTGTGGGGCCGAATGAGCTCATACCGGCACCGCATGCCCCCTGCTCCCTCATTATCTCCATGCACCGCCTGACCTCCTCATTTTGCAAGCCCACCTCATGCCGCTTGAAACCCACATCCTGGATGCGGTTTACCGCATCCCCGAAAGCATGCATATCCTCTTCCACCAGTGAGGGCAGCATCTCCATCAGAATGATATGGGATACAGCTTGTACTTCCTCCAGCGGCAGGGGACAGTATTCCTTAAAAATATCCACCTCTCGCTGGGATGAAGCACCTTTCAGGTCAGGTATGGCCACAACCAGGGGCCAGTCAGGGAAATCATGCCGAAACAACACAGGCCCGGGCGGCACCCGGCTTGCAGCCGAAGGTGAGAACGCACCCTTATCGGCAAACTTGTGACCGCCGTCCACGATAAAGCCGCCGTGCTCAAAGGACTCAACACCGATACCAGACGTGCCGCCCCGGCCCACCTTTGCAGCCACCTCACGCACGTCCAGCCCCAGGTCGTACATCACATTGACAGCCCAGCCTGCGGCCAGTGCGGCCTGGGTGCCGCTGCCCAGACCCACATGGTCAGGGTATGCGTCCTCTATTGTGATATGTATGCCTTTGCCTTCAGGGATGACAGCTTCGGCTGCGGATCTTATGCGCCCCAGGTCGCCGCTGCCTGTGACAAACACACCCTCATTTGTTTCCCTGGCCGAGAGCTTCATTGACGGGTCGTCCAGGGTTAGGCCAACGCCTCCGTCCACCCTGCCAAGGGATGCGTTCAGGTCTATGAGGGTAATGTGCAGCCGGGAGGGTGTGGTTATCTGTATCATTACAGATAATGACAGTGCTGTTTCATTATAAAACTTAGGAAATGTGTGTTACCAGGGACTTGTATTTATGGATGTTTTGTATTATTGTGTTGAATTGTGTTGATTTGTACATTTACCTGAATTGCTGCATTCTTATACGAGCTTCTCAATTCCACACAACTGATATTGTAATCAAGAACCACAATGTAGTTCCATATTTTCTTATTTACCCAGTAGTACATCTGTGACAAATGGTTGTTCCAGTGTTATTTACCAAAGTATTTATCAGGTTTGTTACCAATATCAATTATTATACATGTCTGAGAAATTCTTTAATGTAATCATAAATATGCTAAAGGAACGCCAGCTTTCCATAAGTAGCATATCCAGGGAACTGAAATCAGAAGGATATGACCAGCACAGGTTGATCATCACCGGATACCTCAGGGCGTTATATGACACTGGTTACCTTGTTGAACAAGAAATTCCCCCTTCAAAGGTATATTCATATAATCACAGGGGGCAGGAAACCGACCTCTACCGGATACTGGAGAATAGTTTAAAGGATGTGGATACCGAGTACAGGTACCCGGTTGCAGTATACATATTAACAAGCCTGTTGAACAGGCCGTGTTTCAGGTATGAACTAAGCCTTGTCGGGATTACGCCCCAATCCAGCCCTTATGTAAAGGAATCCGGGAGTGAGAGGCTTAAGGAATTCAGGGAGGACATCAGCAGGTTTGATGTCCCTGAAAGTGATAAAGCATATGAGATGAACGGACACGATGCAGGTGTGATCTTGCACAGCTCTGATGTCATCTATGGCATTATGAAAAACCTGCTGAACCTGACCGGGCTCAAATCCCGGTACCATTCCACCCGGATAACAGAGTTTATGGAACACAACGATCGCTAAGTTGGTATCAGGTTGGTGTCAGGTGAATGCCAGATTGATGTCGGGTGGGTGATAATTGGGGAGGTCTCACTATCGTTCTATGGAAGGATATTAAAATATGATCAATACTTCTACAATAATACTAGCTGGCGGCCGGGGCAGGCGGCTCGGGCATAAGGAGAAAGCCCTGATACCCATAAATGGTAAACCGATCATCGAGCATACCATCGAAGTCCTTGAAGGAATGGTGGATGAGGTTATTGTGTCAGTAAGGGGTGATAGGCAAAAGCAACTCCTTGAAGAATATACCACCGGTCATATAGTAGTAGTAGATAAATATGTTGATGTGGGGCCCCTTGCCGGCATCCTTGAAGGACTGGGGGCTGCTGGTGGTGAATACGTTTTTGTTGTTGCCTGTGATATGCCTTTCCTCAACATAGGGGTGGTAGAATTGTTGTTCAAACGCGCTCAGGGACATGATGGGGCATTGCCTGTAGGTGATGACGGAATATATGAACCCCTGCATGCGGTATATCGTACCGGACCTATGCTGGCCAAGACCAAAAAGGCTATCGAACAGGGTGAAAGGTTCATTCTGGCACCGATATTTAATCTGGAAGATATGGTGCTTATAGAAATGGATGAGATCAGGGAATTGGACCCGGAACTCAAGACATTTTTAAACGTAAATACACTTGAAGATATTGAAAAATTTAATATTTGAGGGAAGACCTGCTATACTTTACATCCGCACCCTTTTTCCTGGAGAATCCTGATCTGCTCTTCATAAGGAACCACAAAAATGCTCTGTACACCCTCGCCGGTTGCAAGTACCGGGTCAAGTGGAGTATGATGTTTGTAACCTCTTGCCTTCATCTCCCTGACAAGTTCCTCATGCCTCAGATACAGGGCTTTTAGCCTCCCCCTCCATCTTGTGATCTCAGGGTGGTTGGCATATGCTTTCTTGCCATTGGTGATGATAGACCACACAGCATGGAGTTCCCTGTGCTCACCAAGCAAGTGGTTCCGGCAAAATTTGTCAGGTGGTATGTCCCAGATTCTCATGTTCAACACGTCCATCAAATTTCTTGATAAAGAACATATGTTATTATGTAATTATGTTGTTATCTGAAATGCTTTAACAAACCTTATACCCATCAAATCATATATACATCCATCCCACAAGGAGGTCCTGGAAATTAAAGAAGAGATATGGATTGAAAAATATCGCCCACACACCCTGGAAGATGTGGTTGGACAGGACGAAATAATAAAACGCCTCCAGTCATACGTAAAATCCCGCAATCTGCCCCACCTGCTGTTCTCCGGTCCACCCGGCGTTGGCAAAACGGCTTCAGCCATCGCTGTTGCCAGGGAACTGTTCGGGGACACATGGACAAATAACTTTACCGAACTAAACGCCAGTGATGAGCGTGGTATCGATGTAGTACGTAACAAGATCAAGAATTTTGCCCGCACCTCCCCACTGGGTGAAGCAGATTTCAAGATAATATTCCTTGATGAGGCCGATGCACTTACTTCAGACGCCCAGAGCGCACTAAGGCGCACCATGGAGAAATACACCAGCAACTGCCGTTTCATCCTCTCATGCAATTACTCATCAAAGATCATAGACCCAATCCAGTCCAGGTGTGCCGTATACAGGTTCGGGCCAATTTCACTTGAAGCCATCCAGCAGCGTATAGCCCATATCGCAGGGATCGAGGGGCTTGAAGTCAATGACGAGGGCATGGAAGCCATAAAATACGTATCCATGGGCGATATGAGAAAAGCAATTAACGCCCTCCAGGCTGCAGGATTGCTGGATAAGAAGATAGACATGGAAGCAATCTACCAGATCACTGCCACTGCCAGACCAGAGGAGATCGGCAGCCTCATAGATTCGGCACTGGGCGGGGACTTTATCGGTGCAAGGACCAAGCTGGACACTCTACTTATCAACCAGGGCTTATCTGGCGAGGATATCATAGTCCAGATACACAGGACCATGTTCGACAAGAGCATTCCCGATATCCTGAAAGTGAAATTGATGGATCGTATCGGCGAGATAGATTTCAGGCTGACAGAAGGTGCCAATGAACGGATACAGTTAGAGGCACTGCTTGCTTATTTTGTCCTGGCCGGGAAAGGAAATGACAGTTAGCGCCACTATTGCTGCTCTTATTTCCTGGATTCCCGATTGGGCAGCCACTGTTATCATTGCCATGATGCCGGTGGCAGAACTTAGGGGTGCCATACCACTTGCACTTGCCCCGGCCGAGGTGGGCGGTTACGGTATGGCTGTCCCTGAAGCGTACTTCCTGGCTGTGATCGGTAATATGATACCTGTCATCCCGCTTTTATTATTCCTCGGTCCGGTATCGGATTTCCTGCGACGCTGGAAAATATGGGATATATTTTTCAACTGGTTGTTCACCCGCACTCACCACAGACACAATGCAAGGTTCGAGAAATATGGTACGCTGGCACTTACTTTATTTGTGGCAGTGCCGCTGCCTGTCACTGGTGCCTGGACGGGATGCGCTGCTGCATTCGTGTTCGGTATACAATTCAGGCATGCCCTGCTTGCGATATTTATTGGCGTACTGATGGCCGGGATCGTGGTGACTGCGTTCACCCTGGCAGGGATCGGAATATTTGAATTGTTCTGATGGAATAGTATTCATGTGTCATCGGTTAAGAATAATATTGTGATAGAACACGGATTGCACGGATGACACGGATGCGCGCGGATACGAAAATAAATCCGTGAAAATCCGTTTAATCCGTGTCATCTGTGTTCTATTCAAACTAAATTGGTTAATCATAAAAAATCATTGGTTCTTTGGAAAACGATACATATCGAGTCAGTCAAACTCCTTAACCGATGACTAATGGAATAGTATTAAATTTGAAGTGAGTGTATAAACAGTGGGTGTAGAAATACATACTATTGACTTGAATTGAACAAGGCGTTTCAATGATCAACTCTGATTGGGAAGGACCGTGGGTCACGGCAGACCATGCTTTTGACATTATGCGGCAGGGGATTGAAGGGGGTGACCGGCTTTTTACGAATATCAGTGCTTATGACGACTACCTGGCATACGTTGTTAAAAAGAAGGACTATGAGCCCGGAAACACTCTTGCATTGATTGCACCGTTCTTGATAGCCTTCGGCCTGGACAATGATTTCCTTGTGGCAAAGGCAAAGGATAATGCCAATTTCATTTCAGGTTCCATCAAGGCAATAGAGCTGCTAAGACGCAGCTATACGGTAAATATCATCAGTACCAGTTACCACCAGTATGTACATTACACGGCCTACCTGGCAGGCGTACCTGAAGAAAATACATACTGTACATTGTTTCCCATTGATGAATATGCCAATGAGATGTCAGATGCCGATAAGGACCTTGTCAGGGAAATGGCCCGGACCATTATATCTATGCCGCTCCTGGATATTAATACGAATGCCGGGCAGGATGTACTTAATGACAATACTGTCCGTTCTATCGGGCAGATGGATAGCTTTTTCTGGGATATACTCCCTTCCACTGGTTTTTGTAGTGTGCTGGATGAGATAAAACCGGTGGGCGGAACCCGTAAATATGATGCCGTGATCAGTGCTCTTAATAAGGAGGGGCTGGATCTGAAGCGATCAGCCACCATAGGCGACAGCATTACTGACTGGAAAATGCTGGATCTTACCAGGGATGCCGGAGGACTGGCTTTATCATTCAACGGCAATGAGTATGCAGTATCCAACTGTAATGTGGCTGTGATGTCAGGAAACTGCATGGTTACGGCACTGCTGGTGGACGTGTTCGAACGGGGCGGGCTCGGGGCGGTTGAAGCACTGGTTTCTGATTGGGGCTGGCCCTCTATTAAGGAAATATACAGACGGGGGGCGGTTGATGATTCCATATATAATGCATTCAGGCATGCATTCACAGGTTCGGATTTCCCACATGCGGTTTGGGTAACAGAGGATAATCTGGATGAGACTGTTGAGGTCAGTAAACGCTACCGCAGGTCGGTCAGGGGTACGCAGATCGGGGCGCTGGGATAAGTTTTGGAGTCAAGCTTGGTGAACGATATTCTATTTTTCGATAGGATTTATTCCTATCATAATCGCCAAGATTGTTTGCATTATTACTAATATATTAGCAATAATGGTGCCTTTTGGATATGTCAGGATTGTGTTTATTCCGCTGTGGCTGTTTTTGCTTGCAGTTTAAAAACCTGGTTTTAGGTATCATCAATGTATTGCCAATTATTAGGATTACGATACTTAGGATTATGAGTCTATTTTTTAAACGTATATGAAAGTATATTCTTTCCTGTAGGCTTAGAAAATGCGAACGAAGTGAGCATTTTCTTGATTTCTTAAAACACATCATTCAAGCATTATAATAGTCCATCCTCCACGAAACTTATTAGCCTTATCGAAACAAATCCTATATCAATGACACATTTTATTCCCCCTGACCTCAAACCCATCATCGATTTCCACGGCCACCTCTGTCCGGGCCTGGTGCTGGGCTACCGCGCTGCAAAGGCCGGCATGGAACGAATTCATGCCATGCGCTCAGAAGATGAAGAATTAATAGCAATCGTGGAGAACAATTCCTGCGGAGTGGATGCCATACAGTACATGACCGGCTGCACCTTTGGTAAAGGCAACTTCTTTTTCAGGGATTACGGCAAGCATGTATATACCCTGGCACTCCGCCCCAATGGCCGTGGTGTACGGGTAAGCCTGAAGGGCACTGTAGTCGAAAAAGAGGAACGTGATGAGCGTATCGAACAGATATTGAGCATAGATGAAAATGAGTTGTTCGACATACAGGACGTTACCATTGAACTGCCGTCGCATGCCCGGATACATGAATCAGTGCCGTGTTCCAGGTGCGGAGAGCCGGTGATGGAGACAAGGATCAAGGAAAAGGATGGAAAAGGTTACTGTATTCCATGTTTTAATGAAAAGTCCTGACAGGGCTGCAAAAAGTTTGGTGTTAGCATTACATGCCAGCCATACTCTATCTTTGCGGTCTTTGCGCCCTTTGCAGTGAATAGATAAAAAGCCCACCGCAAAGACCGCCGATTAAGGAGGGAGCAGTTACCCGCTCCTCCTTAATCGGCGGTTTTCTGAATCGTCCCAGTAAATAATAAAAAGTCTTTTATTAAGTGGTCAGTTCCGGTGATCTAATCAATTAAGTTTATTGCAGCCTACTATCCTTTATTACACTGCCATGGCTTCCCCTAATAAAAAAACTGCTTCTAAATATGAGATCGTATTCGTTGGCCGTTCCAACGTAGGCAAGTCAACACTTATCAAGAGCCTTACTGGTAAGCCTGTTCCCATCGGACGGCGGCCCGGTGTTACCCGCAGGCCCTGGAACCTGGCATTGGGCGACCTGATCGTAACTGACATGCCTGGTTTTGGCTTTATGAGCGGGGTAAAGGACCGCAAGCAGGATATTATAAAAACAAAATTTGTCAGGTATGTTGAAGACCATAGTGACCGTATCTTCCTGGCAGTACTTGTGTTGAACGGGCAGTCATTCGCAGAAATTGTGGACCGCTGGAGTGGACGGGGAGAGATTCCACTTGAGGTTGAGATGTACCAGTTCCTCCACGAACTTGGGCTGGATGTGGTCGTGGCTGTCAATAAGATTGATAAAACAAAGGACAAGAACAGGGACAGCGTGATGGATGGTGTGGCTGAAAGGCTTGACATCCTGCCGCCCTGGAAACAATGGCCTGACAAACTTATACCTATCAGTGCGAAAAAAGGGGATGTGAAAGCTCTTTCCGGATTGATCAGGAGCCGGATACATGAACTGGGACGGGATGACCTGCTGGGACATATCAGGTAATTCCGGACTGGTTTTTACAGGAACCTTATATCCAACATGCTGCCAATGGTGGCACCACTGCTTACGCCAGGAATGGTAGCGTATGTGAAGGCACATAATGCGCCTTCCGGTATGATTTTTTCACTTTGGTAATCTTTTTATCGATATATTTTTAACATATTGGGAGTTTCATATATAATTAAGTGAAAGACAATGCCTAAAAAATCAGATGATTTTGAGAAAACGTTAGGACTCCAGAAGTCAAATTTAACAGAACTTAAAAGCCGCCTGGTTGTTATTGATAAAAAAATTACCAGTATGATAACGGTTTTCGAGATTGTCCAGATAGTCGTGGGCCTGCTAATAATTTTGATAGTAGCGTATTTTATATTCAAATATTATTGATCTATTAAATATCCATATCCTGCTGAGTGCAATCTTAGAATTATTCTTTCATGGATATGGCACCTTGCGGGCACTTGCGCCTGCACAGCCCGCAGCCGAAACAGGCCGAGATATCAGCCACAACCAGACCGTTCTTCTCATATCTTGCACCAAAGGGACAGACTGATATGCATAAACCACATCCATTGCATTTTTGTGGGTCAGTTGAAGCTTTTTCGTGTCCCTTATGCAATGCTGAACTTATTCCAAGATTCAATCCTTCAGTGCCGTGACATACCTTGTTGTCACAATTGCAGATTGTAGAAATGAAAGGGGGTTTCACAGTCCAGACACTGTGGAAACATCCTTTTTCTTCATACAGTTCCATGATCTCTTTTGCCTCTTCGGGAGAGATGTTTATATATTTCAATTCAGGTATGTCATCTGCCAGATCGCCAAAGGCTCCCACACCCATGCAGCATGCTTCGCTGTTGCCTTTATGACGACGGCACCAGCAGTCGAACAGGGCCACATGTCCTGAAATGTCAACAACCCTGCATGCTTCCTCAAGAGTGATCACCTGGCCTATATGGTACTGCTCAACTAACCGGTTAACAGTTGGCCGTATTGCATGTTTGACCAGTGGGGTCTTGAGCAGAAATGGTATTCCTTTGAACAGGACCTGGTACTGGGTCATAAAACCTGAAACAGGGATATTTTCTTTTGCCAGGTCAAGATAGATGGCCTGGGAAAGTTCAAGCCGCTGGTGGTCGTCCAGATGCTTTTTTTCAAAATTATCAATATGGTGGAACCATTTGTTTCCTTTCCCGTGCTGCACGCAGAACTTGCACACTATCCCTCCCTCCCAAGCAGCCTGCAGACCTGGCATATGTCGCTGGCCGTGGGTTCTCCGCAGATGCTGCATGTGTTGAGGGATTGCTGTAAGAAGCTGTGTCTCAGGGGCTCTGCCAGTTTGTCAAGGCTGCGCAGTACGGCGTACTTGGTACCCGGGTGCGGCACTTCAAAATCGTTTAGCATATCCCTTACCTCACCCCTGATAGCGCTGTAGGCATACGGACATTCACTGAAATCAACAGGCAGGTCTTTTAATATGGCATAGAGTGCTACTTCTCGTTCGGGAATATCGCGCAGGGGTTTTGAGCGCAGTATAAGGCCGGGCTGGACGCAGGCGGGTACCATCCTGACCATTCGTTCCACGTCCCCGCGCAGCAGGTTCATGAGCACGGTCTGGGCCTCGTCGTCCAGGTTGTGACCCACAGCCAGCCGTGTGGCACCGTTCTCGCGGGCTGTCTTGTTGAGCAGGTGCTTGCGAAGTGCTCCGCAGTAGCTGCATGGTCCTTTTTCGCCGCCTTTTGCCACGATCTGGTCAAGGGTGGACCCGTATTCATCCTTGAAGGAGGCGATGATGTGTTCGATGCCCAGTTTCGAGGTTATCTCTTTTGCATGGCGCAGGGTCTTTTCCCTGTAACCGGCAATGCCCTCGTCTATGCTTATGGCTGTGATGTTAATGTCGGGGCGGTTGCCGAAGAGTTTGTGCAGGAGGTAGAGGAGGACAGTGCTGTCCTTGCCGCCGCTTAAGGCTACGGCTATGGTGTCGCCTTTTTCGATCATGCGGTGCTTGCGTATGGTGTGCTTGACCTTGCGCTCTATGTCTTCGATGAGGTGTGGGGCGCAGAGGTGGGCTCCGCTGTAGGGCTGGAAGTGAATGGCTTTTTTGTTGCATTTCCTGCATTTCATGTGAGGTGGAAAGGTGCTAATAAGTTAAATTAATTGGTAAATTTAATGATTTATGGCAAGGAAAAAACCACAGAGAACACAGAGGACACAGAGATTTAATTCATCCTTCGTGTTATTCCATCCTTTAGGTAAATCACATTGAAATTAATTAGTAAACCAAGGCGTTTCCCGCTTAGTTTGAGATAGGAAAGCAGTTGTGCTTCGTGAACTGGCGTAATCTTATTCACAGCCTTGAGTTCGATGATTACAGTATCTTCCACCAGAAGGTCCAACCTGTATCCCAAATCGATTTTCATTCCGTCATAAATTACAGGAAGCCCAACCTGTGACAAGACTTTAAGGTCTCGTTTTTCCAATTCATACTTCAAACAAGCCTCATAGGCACTTTCCAGCAATCCAGGTCCAAGGGTTTTATGTACTTCTATTGCTGCACCAATAATCTTTTCAGATATTTTATTCAATTCTATATTTTCCATGCTCTCTGTGCCCTCTGTGTACTCTGTGGTTTTAATTCTTATGGTTTGTACAACAAGAAATGCAAATATACTCAACAGCTAGCTAATTTTATAGTCGAGAACCTAATATTTGATACTAATGTCTTAACAGTTAAATCTTCAGACAATTATAATTTAACCACAGAGAGCACAGAGGACACAGAGCTTGCATCTGATTTTTCTCTCTATGCCCTCCGTGGTTTATTGCTTATCACTTGTTGGAATTTGCATTTTTCAGTCAATATTGTTTGGTTTTTAACTATAGTAATTTATTTTTACAATAATTCATATCCCTTCACCCACACACAAGAGAAGAGAACTAATTATATTTAATGCGTTACATCTGGATGTGCAATGCTTGAAGATATTTCGTCTGTGTTCATGTCGCTGGAACCCAGGCACTTCCGTGTGCTCACAGGTATAGAGGTGGGTATGAAATACCATGAGTGGGTGCCTGTTGAGGAGGTGTCCAAATACACCAAACTGGAGGTGAGGCAGTTGCATTATATCCTTAAGGACCTGGGGCATAAGGGACTGCTGAAGCGCCAGACCGTTCCTTACGAGGGCTACCGGATATATTTCGAAGGGTACGACCTGCTGGCACTGAACGCACTGGTGAAGCGGGGCTCGTTGTCTGCTATTGGCGAGGAGCTGGGTGTGGGCAAGGAGTCTGTGGTGTA
>JAIWAT010000013.1:0-15760 GCA_048634225.1 Anaerolineales bacterium
GTCCCAAAGATTCGCTTAAGTATACCAAGTTCGCCGATCTTAGCCAAGGCAATGAGAGTCGATGAATCAATTAATATCCGCATCGTTAAGCCAGCCTTCAGCTTCTTTTGCATCTCTCATTGTCTCTTCTACACTCTGCTTGAAAAAAGGAATGCCTTTTTGTGTAAGGTATTTAGCCATTTGCTGGATTGAAACATCAGCGAATTCAGCTGCTCTGCACAATGAAAATTCTTCATCCAGATATTTTTCCATAGCTATTTTCATGCGTAGATCTTTTATCCCCTCTTCCATTACCCTTCTAACAACCTCTGACCTGGATGAGTGAAGTGTTTCAGACAATTCCTTCAAAATGTTGATATATTCATCGCCGATCCTGACTTGCACACTTTCCATGATAATTACATTGTAACCATATGTAATTAAACATTTCCCTGCAATATTACACCGCAAAGGACGCGAAGTTAAAGCAACAACGTCTTTGCGATCTTTGCGGACTTTGCGGTGAGTTAACCACATACACACACAACATCCCTTCTGCACTCACCCGCCGCCGGACTTGGTACTGCCGCCTGTCTCCCGGGTCGGATAGCATGCTCATATCCGGCTCTTGCGCTTCACGCCTCCTGCCCGGATATTTGGTTGGAACTTTAGAGATGAGCATGATTGTTAGGCGAAATATGCCTTCCAAACCCAAAAATATGTAAATGGGATGGAGATATTCATAATCAAGATTTGGAGGAATCAGGATGAAAAAGAAATTCGATGATTGAAAGAAGGAAGGAATGAATTTACTAACTTATAGGGAGGTTTCCGTAGATGTCCGGCAGATCGAAAAAATATGATTCTCAAATAAAGGCAAAAGAGTCACACCATTATTTTTTCTTGAATCCTTATGAAGATATGGCTTTTACCCGCTGTCTAAAATGTGACGAAAAAACAAAAATCAGAAAACATTGTTTAGTTATTCACATTGAACTAAAATTTTTATCATCTATCAACAAGTCTTGTCGATATTGTTCAAAATGTAATCTTATTATTGTCAAACAAACAGATTTGGAAAGACTTCTTGTTACCATTTGCGAACAGAATGCACCTGACATCATAGGTACTGAATATCTTGTTTTTGGCACAATGGATAGAAAAGACTGGAAAAACGGACAAACTGGTAAGATAAGTCAGCAAGAGGCAATAAAATGCACATATCCTTTCAAGGATGTTTGGAAATTCGAAGTACGTCCGGGGGGTTGGTATCCTGAAAAGCAGGTTAAAGCCTGAAGTTGGGAAATATCTCATTAAGGACTGGGATATCAACTGCGAAAAGACTGAAAAGAGAAACATGCATATAAGGTGGAGCAGTTCACTTTAGCGGCCATAGAGAATAGAACAGGCAGTCAACTCAGAAATCCTCAAGGTCAAAGACCATGAAACCTCGACTTCGCAACTCCTCCTTGTTCTCGATTTTCCTACCCAGTATTCCATAATACTCCTTCCTCACATCATTATTCCATTGAACGTATCTTGATTTATCCTTCAGTTCTGCCAGTATCTTCCCTGCTTCACCATGCTTCAAGTCCTGCCATTTACACTCCAAAAAAAGAATCTCACCATTTAATTCGTTCATAGCTACCACATCTATCTCCCGCTCCCTGTGCCACCATTTACCAATTCTTGTAAAATTGAATATCTCATCCTTGTTCCTTATCAGGAATTGTTTTGCCACATGCTCAAAAATACCACCCAGATACCTATTGTAGTCACGTTTTATAAGGTCGATATCAAATATCCCTTCCTCAATGGCGCTGACATTCGGATGAATAAACCTGAACCAGAATTTCAGGAAATTATCAGATATATAGTATCTCCCTAGCCTTGATTTAGCTTTTTCAGTGATAGGGACCTCCCTTTTTATCATCCCCACTTCTATCAGGTTTCTAAGGTAAGGACTAATATCTGTCCTCTTAACTCCCATGAAATCCTTGATATCTCCCAGTTTTGTTTTCCCATAGGCAATGGCTTCCAGTATCAATTTGTAGGTACTTACATCCTCAAATTCATACCTCATTATAAAATCCACTTCGTCTTTCAAGAAGCTGTTCTTATCCCCTATTTCCTTTTCAAGCCACGGCCATAGACGGTCATCGAGCTTTATGAGGTAGAAAGGAATTCCATCTGCAAAACCGTATATCTCAATAAGCTCTTTGATATCAAGGTCCGGATAGAACTTCCGAAGCTCAAAAAAGGATACAGCCTTCAGGTCAATAGACCCGGTCCTCCGGCCGTAAAGCGGACTTTGGTAATCAAGTACTTTGGAAGTGATTATTGAGACAGATGACCCCAGTATGAATAATTTCAATCTGGAATCTGTAAGTACGGTGTCTGTAACGGACTGGAAGATATTGAGTATATTTGCATCTTCTTTGATCATGTTCTGGAATTCATCAATGACAACCACATCTACCCTGTCCTTGAGGTATTCGAAGAGCACTTCCCAGTCCATTCTTAACTTTGAAACCTCGGGGTACTGCCGGGCACACAGGTCATAGAAGCGTTCCAGGTTCTTTGCGCCCACTGCCAGATAGTATATCCTGTTGGCGTTTCTTGTTGCCTGGAGTATCAGTTCTGTTTTTCCTACCCTTCTTCTGCCATAGATGATGATAAATTCAAATGTATTGCTATCCAGTATTTTATTGATATTTGCCTGGTCATCCTCTCTGTCTTTAAACAGGGATTTAGATTTTAGTATAATCACAATTATACTAATGCAAATTATACTATTTATCATTTCCCTTTTGTTGGGTGTGAAATAAGTTTTGGGCTGGATAGTCAATTCTTGGCAAATAAGGATTCATCTGTGATCATATGCCTGATAAGAAACAGATAAACGTTGGAATCAGTGAACTAGCTGACCCGATCAATATTACTGCGAATTACATGAAAAATGGCATAAAAAATATGATTTATGCAAATTTTAATCCCATAAATTCACTGGTTTCAAGGCAAACACATGTGATTTCATAGGTCATCACTTGAATTTTTGTAAACTCTAAAATGGTTTTTCCTGATACAAGTGACTTTTTAATAGTATATCAAGTATAACTTGATGTATCGAAAATGCTCACTCCGTTCACATTTTCTAATCTTCAGCTTCTTCGAAGCTTCAGTCAAGAAAATCCGACCGAAGGGAGGATTTTGTTCTTTGGGACAGCCTGCTTGCGCCTATTGTTCAAGGTCTTCATGCGTAACGATATAGTATGCATCATAAAGTCCATCGAAGTCCATAATCTTCTGGTTCATTACACCACGACTGAAAGCATAAGCAGCCTCGGTGTTTTTCTGCTGGAATAGATATTCTTTATTATTAATCTTGACTACTTTGAAAACGTCTCCATGTTCCTCAGACCCCACCTGGAGAATATCGCCAGGCACCAAGTCCTTCACAAGATTTGGCCTTTTATTTGTCTTAACGCCGTACTCTATACTCATTTAATTACCTCATGAATTCCTTGATTATGGTTATGCCAGGACTGAAAAGATTAACATCAGCTTCAATGTATAGCTGGTTAGGGCACACCTACAAATGCCAATCTATCACTTATATGTATCGTCCACATGCCAGTAACCCGGTGGGACTTTGCCTTGTTATACCCTTCAGGAGTGACCACTGAGGTTTCTGTCGCAATGACATATGATAGCGAGTTGGCAACTTTTCGTAACATGTTAACTGCTGCCAGACAGTGTAAGCATGAGGGGGATGTTAATACTTCTATATGAGTTAGTCCTTTGATATTCACCTACATACTCATCACACAATCAACGATATATACCAAAAAGTCAATTCAGGAATGATGCGTCCTTATACATTTATTAATGCGGCCATGTCAGCAGACGGTAAGATTTCCACATACAAACGCGAACAGGTCAGGATTTCAGGAGTAAATGATTTTGAGAGGGTGGACCATTTACGTGCAGGTGCCGATGCCGTAATGGTTGGCATAGGCACTGTACTGGCCGACGACCCCAGCCTTACAGTTAAATCCAGGGACTTAAGGCATAATCGCAAGGAACATTTAGGGTGTGAGAATCCGGTAAGGATTGTTGTAGACAGTATGGCAAGAACCCCGCTGGATGCTGATATTTTCAAGAAGGGCGAGGGTGAGAGAATAATCGTAGTAAGTGAAACTGCACCTGATGACAGGGTCAAAAAACTTAAGAAAAAAGCCAGGATCATCACAGCTGGCAGGGACAGGGTGGACCTTGTGGCACTCATGTCCGGGTTAAAGGAACTGGGTATTGGTACACTGATGGTAGAAGGGGGAGCGACCCTGAACTGGTCATTGATATCCCAGGGACTGGTGGATGAAGTTTTTACTTATATTGGTGCCCTGTTCCTTGGAGGCAAGGATGCACCCACACTGGTTGACGGCGCAGGGTTTGCTGATAATACGGATGCTTCCGGGCTGGAACTTGTGTCAATGGAACAAATGGATAACGGTGTACTGATACGATGGCGTATAGTAAAACCGTGAAAATAATACAAACCCTGGTAAGTTACATGTATACACATCCGGCTGCGGTGTTAATGGATGGGTTTGTGAAATCCTGCGGGAAGTACAGCCGGGGATGATAGTGAAAGTGAATTGAAAATGGTTATCTATATATAATCCTAATAGCCGGACCAAAGATATATCGCTAAAATAATATGAGCCTCGAAAAAACAGACTCGGACCGCTTTCTTATAGGAGTATTCGTAACAGGAGTGATTTTGGTCTCAATAGTGCTTTTCATATTCTACCAATTTGGACTGCTGAGGGAGTTACTACTGGTCTTCAGTACCCAGTTGCTGTCCGGCCGGGAGTTCGCTATGCTGCATGGTGCCTCCCAGGAGATGTCCATTCACTTGCTGATATTGGTCAGTTTCATATCTGATATCGGTGCCTTGTTAGTAGGTCTACCTATTTTCGTATTATTCCATAAGGAGTTGAAACAGTTCCCGCTATTGGCACCGTTCATGAATTTCTCAGAGATAATCACTTCCAATAAAAGCGGTGTGATGCATAAGTTCGGCCTTGTGGGACTATTCATTATCTGTTTTATCCCATTCCAGATGACAGGAGGGCTTGCAACTGCATGTTTTGCAAAACTCCTGGGTTTCTCTGTTCGGGAGATCGTACCTGTTGTAGCCGTTGCATCCCTGATTGCCTCCGGGTTCTGGGCTGTGACTGCTGATACTGTAATGCAGTACCTGGGCCCGGTCCAGTACTATATTCCTTACTTCATCGTGCTGGTAGTGGCATCTATCCTGATATACAATTTTGTGCATTACAGGAACAGGTAACCTCACTTTTCCCGCATGTAATACAATCGGTTTGCCTCACGTAGGTCTTCAGGCGTACCCACATCTATATGATAGCCGGGAATATCCTGGAATATAACCTTGCGCCCCCGCTTTATCATCAAATTGAAGGCATCGGCCAGCTGGTACTCGTTGTTCACACCGGGCTCAATAAGGGAGATGGTATCGAACACTTCAGCACTCATGATATAGATACCCGCAGACCCCTTCATACTGGGTGCATCTTCCGGTCTGGGTTTTTCCACAATATCAGTCACGTCCATACCCTGGTATGCAATGATGCCGTGGCGGGTGGTGTCCTGAATGTCTGTTACTCCCAGGGTCACATCGGCCCCCTGTTGCTGGTGGAACTCTCGCAGGTCGCGCAGGAAGGTCTTTGGATAAAAGAAATTATCGCCCAGTATCACAGCAAATGTACTGTTTCCCACAACATAACGGCCGGCATATATGGCATTGGCAAGGCCCAGCCTCTCATCCTGCACTACGTAAGTCAGGTTCACACCCATACGCTGTCCGGAACCCAGGTAGTCCAGTATAGCGTTCTTCTTCCAGCCCACCACGATGGTGATATCTGTGATATCCGCTTCCCTGAAGGCATCGATAACGTGTTCGATGACGGCCTTGCCGCCCACGGGGAGGAGTTCTTTCGGGATGGCGTTGGTGTATGGTTTTAGCCTGGTGCCCATACCGGCGGCGGGGATAAGTCCTTTCATTTTCGTCTCTCCTTTTTACATATTTCCCGGATTCTCCGGTTCAACACCCATCAATACGCCATCGATTCGAAAAAACCATCATACTGCCTGGAGTTGCGAACCCCACAAGGCATATACCTGTACGTAAGGCAGTTTCGATACCGCTGTTAAGGGGGGCAGCTTTGGTTACAACCATGGGTATACCTGCCCGTGCTGCCTTCATTACCATACCAGCCGGCTGTCGTCCTGTGGACAGGATAAAGTGCTCACCCGGGTTGAAACCGTCCATTATTGCCTGTCCGATAGCCTTATCCACAGCATTATGCCGCCCCACATCAATAGCACAGGATATGCAATCACCTTGCCTGTTAATAATACAAGCGGCATGGGTGCCCCTTGTCTGCTGGTATATTTCAAATTCCAGGTAATGAAGCGAACCTTGTATGGCATCAGGGTGGAAATGACTATCTGACTCCACCTTAGCATCCTCATTATTCTTCCGGTTAACACTTGTGTATCTGGATGAGCGGATCTCAAGCCCCATATCGAAATGGTCGTTTTTGGTGATTTCAGCATAAATCCTGTTTTTGCCATCAATCCTGACATCCTGGATATCAGATGGAGCACTAACGATCCCCTCACATACAAGATATCCAATCGCCAGTTGTTCAAGCTTTCCGGGAGATGTTAAGATGGAAGCTATCCACATATTATTCACATAGAGTTCTACAGTTTCTTCTACTGCTGCAGTAAACCTTGATGAACGGGCATTGCTGTTAATAATCTCGACAGTTTCATATTCCTGCTTATACATTGCACCTATCCCATGATGTACAGAATTGAACTGCTATATTTATGTATCCATATTTAACAATGATTGACTGTGAAAGTGGATCTAACAGAAAAGTATCGTATATGCAAAGAGATCACATATTTTGAATATAGAAAATAAATATTGTTGAAAGACCGGTAATTCATATAGCAAAACTTTAGTATCTACAACTGTCAATATGTTATTGAGTGTTCTATTATGTTACGACAGCGATTTGTGCTTGATACCAGTGCATTGACGGACTCTGTAACCAGGGAGAGGGAAGGGTACAAGACCCTGTGTGAGGGAGTTAGCAGCATCATGGACATTATTGCAGAGGCCAGATTATCATTCGATCTAAGTTGTTATGTGCCCTATCCGTCTGTCTATAATGAACTGCGTGGTTTTATCAAGAACAACAGTTGCGATGATGAAGTAATCGCCAAGATAGATACCTGGTTGGTTAAAAAAACGCCGGACCGCTACGAGGTAAAGATACCTTCAAAGATATTCTATGAATACGTGGATTACATGCGAAGCCGTATTAACAAAGGTATGACAGTTGCAGAGGATGCCATCTGGGAAGGTGCTACCGAATGCTTATTTCTCACATCCAAGGCACAGGATAAAAAAAATATCGAGATGGAAATTGAACGTGACGTCATTGGTAGTGTTGTAGGAAAGTTCAGGGATAAATACCGCACGGCCCTCAGATACGGTATCCTGGACAGCGGCCCTGATATTGATGTGTTGCTGCTGGCCAAGGAACTTGATGCGGCTGTAGTGGCATCGGATATGGGTGTGCAGAAATGGGCGGAACAACTGGGATTAAGGTTTGTGGAAGCAAAGTCCTTCCCTGCCATAATCAAGGAATACCTGCAGCATAAGAAATAGGGGTGAAACATGTATTTTGCCATCTCTGTGGCGGCCTTTGCAGTGGTTGCGTTCCTGACCCTGCGGGATATTCGCATATTCAGGCGCACAAGACTGGAATCCTATCGTAAAGGTGCAGTGAAGGGCATGGCTGCAATGTTTTTAGTGCTACTGGGAGGAGTCGTTGTGCAGGTCAATCCTGAACTCGGTCTGCTGCTGGTGTTGATAGGAGTGTTCATTAATAAGAAGGGGCAGCGAGAGGATGTGTTCGGCGACGCTAAAACAGCAGACAGATTCCTGGGAAAAACAGAAACCAAGAATTAAGACTTCAGTAACCTAAACTTGGCATGCGGCCGCCATTACTGTAGCCCGCACCAGTTTAATCTCATTATACATACAATCATCGCCCAATTTCTCCTTGATAGGGGACAGGTAATCGGCCCCAACATCTGATATTGCTTTCTGGATAGCCTGCTGTTTGTGTGTATCTACCCACTCGTCTATAGAATTGATCTCGCCTACCAGGATCAGTTTCTCTATATGGGTGATAATGGTACTGGCAGAAAGGTTCCTTGTATTGGCGATCTGCTGGATTGTAAGACCCTGCCTGTAAAGGTCAAGAGTTTCCTGCTGCGTGGCAGATAGCCCGCCTTGCACAGCCCTGGGCAATTCCGGGCTTTGCAGAGGCTTTCCTGCAGTATGTTCTGCGATCTCGGCTAAAAATGCATCACCATATTTTTTCAACTTATTCTCTCCCACGCCTGTTATGTCCAAAAACTCCTGGTGTGTCCCTGGTAAGTTCGAAGCCATCTGTTCCAGGCTCGTATCTGAAAATATGATATATGGCGGCAGGTTCTTTTTGTCAGCCAGTGTTTTCCTGAGCCGTTTTAACCTGTCGAATAACCCGGTTTCGGCAGACATATTCTCTCGATGGCGTATTATCTGCCTCTCTTCTGTTGGTTTCACTAAGCTGACCGCCTGGTTTCCATCCATTATTTCCCTGCTATCCTGGTTCAGGGTCAGTAACGGATACCTGATACCCTCAACACGCAACACCCCCTGCTGTATCATTTCCCTGGCAATGGCCTGCCACTGTGCTTTGGAATAATCGCGCCCTGCTCCATGACTTTTCAGAAGGTGATGGCGTTTTGTAGTTATTTTCTTATTCTTTGAGCCGATCAGGACATCGATCACATGATTCATTCCGAACCGCTGGTCAAGTTCTTCCACACATACCAGAAGCTTTTGTGCGGCTCCGGTGCCGTCAATTGTTTCCCTGGGTGAGATGCAGACATCACACTTACCACAATTTTTTCCACCTATATCCTCACCAAAATAACTTAGCAATACCCCACGACGGCAGGTTCTGCTCTCGCAGTAATCTGTCATTGCCCTGAGCTGGGATAATGCAATGTCCTGCTCCTTTTTGCTGTTCTTCTTGTTGATGAAATACTCTATCTTATAACGGTCTCCATGGCTAAAGAACAGGATGCAGTCACAAGCCAATCCATCCCGTCCCCCCCTCCCGGTTTCCTGGTAGTACCCCTCAAGGTTCCTGGGCAGGTCATAGTGTATGACAAAACGCACATTGGGTTTATCGATCCCCATACCGAAGGCAATAGTGGCAACAATGATGTCGGTATCGTCTTTTATGAAACTTTCCTGGTTCCTGGCCCGCTGGATGTCGGACAGGCCGGCATGGTATGGCAGGGCCCGAAACGCGCTTCGCTGGAGCTTTTTTGTTAGTGAATCCACGGTATTCCGGCTCTGGCAATAGATTATACCGGAATTGCCCCTGCACTTTTCCAGATACCTTAGTAATTGATCGTACGCATTCTGCTTGGGCCAGACCTGGTAGAGAAGGTTGGGCCGGTCAAAGCTTGCCATATAGGTATTGCAGCCAGCCAGGTTTAGCTGGCCTGTGATATCCTCCTGTACTTTTGCAGTGGCTGTTGCTGTCAGGGCAATTATGGGAACGTGCGGGAATCTTTGCCTCAATGTCCTGATCCTCCTGTACTCCGGCCTGAAATCATGCCCCCATTCAGAAATGCAGTGTGCCTCATCAACGGCGAACAGGCTGACCTTCGCATCCTCCAGTAATTTAATGGTCTGGGACATTAAAAGCCGCTCGGGTGCCATATAAAGGATCTTGATCTGTCCATCCAGGATCGCAGTCGTAATTTTTTCTGCTTCTGCAAAGGACTGGGTGCTATTAAGATATGCGGCTGCTATGCCATTTGATCTTAAACTGTCCACCTGGTCCTTCATCAGCGAGATCAGGGGTGAGATGACCACGGTCAGGCCTTCCATCAGGAGTGCAGGAAGCTGGTAACATAACGATTTCCCGCCGCCGGTTGGCATTAATACGAAAGTGTCTTTCTTATCCAGTACATCCCTGATAATGTCTTCCTGGTGCGGACGGAATTCTGTATAGCCAAAATATTTCTGGAGTGTCTGGTGCATGTTCATACCGAAAATTGCTGATTATATTGCTGATGGGTGCTGTTAGTAGTAATCTCTAATATTGTAGTATCTCTAATATTGCCTAAGTCTGATATAAAATGCAGCCAAGCGGGGTGAAAGTAATATTACAATTTGGTGAGGGAGAGGACGTCGGAGTGCCGTGGTGGTGGCAGGAAATGGAAAGCCAGGGGGTATGTGAATGCTGGCCGCCCCCGCACCACCGGCCGCTCCTCCAGCACAACATGCCCGGCGGCGGCAGAAATTCAATATGCACAGACGATGCAACCTGGAATCCATATCTGAAAAATAACTGGAAAATGATACAGTGTCGCTTTTTATATTTTGGATCAGGAATTACCTATTTTTTCCAGGTATTCGTTCAAATGGTTTTGAATTTTTCGTATATCTTCAGTATCGGGCAGTGTGGTAATGATTTTCTCAATGATTTGCCTTTGTTGAATATAGAGGAATGTCTGGGTAAAATTAATGTCAAATATCCAACCCAGTTGCAGGAGTTTCATATCATTATATGTTTTCAGTTCATGGGAATTTGAAACCCGGTTGTTAAGGATATCTTCAACAAAGCAAAGTGAATATTCTGGTGTATCGGGAAGTTCAAGCTCCAATGCGGGGTTGCGGTGCTTATGACGTTGTGCATAATAAGTTGTCACAACCTGCCATATATCTAATTTGTCCGCATCCCGTAATAATTTTGAATACAGTAAACAATCAGGGGTTTCATCAGCGGGGTCGGGAAGTTTACGTACATTATGATATCCTATGGCTTTATAAGCGATGGAGCGTTGCGTTTTTGTGAGCCGGCTTAATACGTTTGTTTCTTTTAAAACCTTAAGCCCGAGAGTTGCGTGGTTTTCCGATATCTTATCATTAAAAGTGCCATAGGTCCTGAATTGTTCAAAGCGACCTATGTCGTGAAATAATGCAATGATCTCAGCCAGACGAAGTGCATTTTTATTGAGGTCCAGGGCTTTGCCTAACCCAAGGATCTCCTTACAAACACGTAACGTGTGTTCTTCTTTAAGTCTGATATTCTCCTGGATCTTTGGATCTTCCGAGTAAAAACCTTTTACGTAATTTCGAAACCAGGAATGGAAAAAGGCAGTGTCGATAGTATTCTCTATTATGTTTATCCCTCTTGTTGTTTCGCTTTTTTTAAGATCGATTTTATGCCAGACCAAACAGTTTTTGCAGTTTGTTCGCTACTTCATCCTGCATTTTGGGCGATAATTCTCCCAATTCCCGCCTAACAAGTGCAGTCGTGACCGTCATCAGACGGTGCAGCCGGAGCGTGGATGTCACTAGTAACCCGGTCATGGCGAAGTCTGTATGCCCTGAATTTAGTATCATATCCGTTTCCAGTTGATCGATTGACATCCGGCTGCTGATAAAGGCCATAATAACATGGCGATGTGGACCTACGGGATCTGTCAGGCAGACTGCGGGTCGTACTTTGGTGGTCGAAAGATCATCGAACGGAAAAGGCACCAGGACGACTTTACCCTTCATCATAGAACGGTCTCCCGTCAGAAAGTGTGTAGATGTCCTCTTCAGGATCTTTCAGGAAATAGAAGGCTGGGTTAGCAGCTGCTGCCTGAAGCCATTCAGTTTCATTTATGTCAGAGTCTTCAGGGACCAGCATGATTACACGGACACGAGTCGGTCCAGTGATGGGAAGTGTTTTATCCAGAACAAGATGATCCTGGGCGTCAATTGTTCCGGTTGTTTTGGTGGCTTTTGTTGTGGCTTGCATTTTGGTTATACTCCTTATATAAATAGATGTTCGACGAGTTAGGTGTGTTTAAGCTTTTCTGATGTGGAATTCTTTGGCGGAATATCCCACAATGCAAATTTCATCTCGTAGTACAACAATCGGATATTTTCATTAACCGATACCGTATAATCGAGCCATTCATCAAATTCGTTCATAATTATAATCCCTCTGACATTCTTGTCGTTCTTTGCTAAATTTCGTTTGACTCAGCCCATGTATCGTTGAATCTAACCTACTACATTGTCACTCTTTTTCCCCTTCTTTGTTTCAACCACGACAAAATCTCCATTCGCTGTTTGCATTAAACATATCTGCCGTTCGTAATGCATAATGATTATTGAAATATAACATTGTCAAGTTAATACGATTCAGATAAATAAGTTTTAAATACTAATCCGCATAAGGATGATTAGATGTGTCCATTTACCTCTGTAATCATAGGGGGATTAGTAATCCCTGCATGTTATGATTTAATCAAGAAATCACTCAGTAAAAATATTGAGCCAACTTTTTCTAAAATCTATTATGAAACAATAGATGAACTCTCTGATAAATACGAAATCCAGCAGGTGTGTTTTGATGTATTTTTCGCCGAGTAATCGACGAAATCGTAACGTCTTTTCGGAAGTTAACTGACAATGATAAAGGCCTCTATCTTCTTTCAGATCATGGATTTGCCAAGATCGAACAGGAAGTCTATCTTAATGCATGGCTGGAGGAGCAGGGCTATTTAAAGTTCAAAAATCCTTCTCCCGAAAGCCTGGCCGAGATCTCTCCTTCATCTAGAGCCTTTGTCATGGAACCAAACCGTATCTACCTGAACTTGAAAGAAAAATTCCCTGAAGGTTGCGTTGAACCATCAGAAAAAAAAGCTCTAAAAGAAGAAATCAGCAAAAAACTGGAACGACTTGAATACAAAGGGAAAAAAGTTGTGAGATGTGTGTTTGATGCTGAAGAAATTTACTCCGGTCCCTATCTTGCCGAAGGCCCAGATCTAATCGTGCTCTCAGAGCGTGGCTTTGATATGAAGGGCTCAGTCAAGAAAAAGGAAGTCTTTGGCCGCTCGAAACTGCAGGGCATGCACACCTGGGATGATGCTTTTTTCTTATCAAAAAAAGAACAAGACCAGGACCTCTCCATCTCTGATTAAGCAAAGATAATCCTGGATGACTTTTCAAAAAAATAAAATGGGGACAGGCTACTTTTTCTTCGCGCAATTTGAATCTTGGAGAACTCAACTTTTTCCAAGAAAAAGAAAAAAAATAGCACAGGCCGCTATTTCTATGCGGAGCCTGCATCTTGGGAAACTAAAACCTTTGAAAGAAAAAGTAGCCTGTCCCCTTTTCTCTAAAAGTAGCCTGTCGCTTTTTTTCCCTTTTTTCATTCTTTTACTTGCTCTTTCTCTTCCCCTTCAAGCTTATATTGGTCCAGGGGCAGGGTTTGCCTTTCTTAGCTCCTTTTTTATCCTTTTTCTAACTTTTTTCCTGGCTCTTTTCTCCTTTTTCTCGTGGCCTTTTCGTTTTCTCTTGCGGGTCATAAAAGGGCAAAGAGCATATAAGAAAAGCAGTATCAATAGATTTGTAATCATCGGGCTGGATGGCCTGGAGCCGACTCTTGTCGAAAAATATATGTCCGAAGGGAAACTTCCCAATTTTTCAAAATTAAAAAAAGGAGGAACATACGCCAAACTTCAAACGACTATTCCGTCCATATCCCCGGTCGCCTGGTCTTCTTTTATGACAGGTTCCAATCCTTCCAAACACAACATCTTTGATTTTCTAAGCCGCGACCCAAAGACATATCTTCCAGATCTTTCCTCTGCGCGGATCGGAAAGCCTAAGAAAACTCTATCTCTAGGAAAATACAATATCCCCCTTTCGAAGCCAGAAATCAAAGGTCTGCGCAAGAGCATTCCTTTTTGGAAAATCTTGGGGCAGAAAGGCATTTTCAGCACTATCCTGAGAGTACCAATAACCTTTCCTCCAGAAAAATTCAAAGGACATCTCCTCTCTGGCATGTGTACTCCTGACCTAAAAGGAAGCCAGGGAACCTTCTCCTTTTACACCTCAGATAAAGAGAGAATAAAAAAGCGGGAAGGCGGAATAAACATCCCTGTGACCTAAATGGCGATAAAATTGAAACCTACATATCAGGCCCAGAAAACACCCTTCTGCAAAATGATGAAGAAATTCGCCTCCCTCTTCAAATTTCCATCAATAAAAATAAAGAAGAAGCATTACTGGAAGTCTCTGGTCAAAAATTCAAGCTGGAAAAGCATACATTCTCGGGATGGAAAAAATTGACATTCCGCCCTGGCCTGGGAATAAAAATAAAAGCCATCTGTCGTTTTTATATTTCTCAAATTCACCCTCATTTCGAGATGTATCTCACTCCGCTAAATTTAGACCCGGAAAAACCAGCCCTACCTATCTCCCATCCCTTTATCTATTCTGTCTATTTGGCAAAGCTCCTGGGAAGCTTCATAACGCTTGGAGAAGCAAACGATACCTGGGCCCTGAACGAAGGAGTTCTCAGCGAAGAAGCCTTCTTAGAATTGACTTATTCAAACCATGAAGAATGGGAAAACATGCTTTTCAATGCCATGGATAAAACAAAAAAAGGCTTGATCACCTGTGTTTTTGAGACCACAGACAGCATCCAGCACATGTTCTGGCGGTATCTTGATGAGAGCCATCCTGCGCTCGAAAGCGGACAGGCTAAAATGAGCGCCAAGGTCATAGAAGACCTCTATCAAAAAATGGATGAGCTGGTGGGGAAAGTTCTCGACAAAACAGATGAAAAAGACGTTGTAATCATCATGTCAGATCATGGCTTTAAGTCCTTCCGCCGCGGAGTGAATCTCAATTCCTGGCTTTATCTGAATGGCTATCTTTCCCTTAAGGAAGGAAAAAAAGGAAGCGACGAGTGGTTTAAGGATGTCGACTGGGAACACACCAAAGCATATGCTTTGGGTCTTGGGGGAGTTTACATAAACCAGAAAAGCAGGGAAGCAAAGGGGACGATTCATGCCGGTGAAGAAACAAAAGGCTTAAAGAGAGAACTCATAAGAAAGTTGGATGGTCTAAAAGACGAAGAAAAAAACTCTGTAGCCATCAATAAAGTTTTCGACCGGGATGAACTTCCATCTGGTCCTTATCTGGATAATTGCCCCGATCTTGTTGTAGGATACAACGAAGGATACAGGATTTCCTGGGATTCAGTCACTGGAAAAGTCAATAACCTTGTCTTTGAAGATAACATCAAAGCCTGGAGTGGAGACCACTGCATCGACCCCAGGATTGTCCCCGGCATATTTTTCTGCAGCGAAAAAATAAACACAAAGAGTCCTTCCATAATGGATATCGCTCCTACAGCACTCGAATTATTTGGCCTCCAGGTGCCCTCGCACATGGACGGGCTGGCACTGCTAGATGCCCAGAATTTTTCCTTGGATAAAAATAGAAAGGAAGAGAAAAAATGAATCACATAGACCGAAGAGAATTTATCAAATTAGGCTTGGCTGCCGGGTCTCTTCTGACTTTGGGAAGCTCAGACCTGGCTACAAAAGCTTTTGGAAAGAGAGAGACCCCCCAAAAAGTCCTTATCCTTGGACTTGACGGGATAGACCCTCGCCTTCTCCAGCTATGGATGAAAGAAGGAAAACTTCCTTATTTCCAGAGGCTGGCGCGCCAGGGAGATTTTATGCCACTCCGAACAAGCATTCCACCTCAGAGTCCCGTGGCTTGGTCAAATTTTATCACCGGAATGAACCCCGG
>JAIWAT010000014.1:0-15526 GCA_048634225.1 Anaerolineales bacterium
ACTGAAGCCGCAGTCGGAGCGGGCATTACTACTGTGCTTTTTATTGCAACACTTGCCAGAACCGAAGGGAGGAGTGAAGATTGAAGATTGTTGCACTTTTAGCTGTGATACTGGCAGGCGGGATGCTAATTTATGCCGGGCAGGATCTGCCAGCGTTCGGTGATCCGGACTCGCCGGCTTACCAGCATCCGATTATAGAGCATTATATAACCCATTCTGAGACTGAATCGGGTGTGGGAAATATTGTAACTGCACTGCTGGCAAATTATCGAGGTTATGATACTCTCGGTGAGGTCACTGTGATCTTTACTGCGGGAATGACTGTCATCCTGCTCCTGCGGAGGCGTGAGATATGAGCGGGATACAAGAAAGCGTGATCATACGCACAGTTGTCCGGATCATGGTGCCGTTCATTCAAATATTTGCCCTGTATGTTATCATGCACGGATCAAGCGGACCTGGCGGTGGTTTCCAGGGAGGCGTAATATTTGGTGCCGGCATTATCCTCTATACTATGATCTACGGCCATAAGGAAGGGAAAAAGAGGATGTCCAATAAACTTAGCAGGATACTTTCCAGTTCAGGAGTTGCCATTTTTGCACTAACTGGGATAATATGCCTGGTCTTTGGAGGAATGTTCCTCCAGTATGGTGTGGTCCCACTGCTGCCAGATAACCCGGCTAAAGTTTCCGCACTACTTATTGATGTGGTAGAGATCGGTATTGGTATAACAGTACTTGCTGTGATGATCTCGCTCTTTTTTGATATCTCACCTCCTGAACAGGACGAGGAAGAACTTGTAGCTTCAGAGGAGGCAGGACAATGAGCGGAATTATCGAGATAATCAGTGCTGAATTTAATTACTGGATATATGTTACGCTGATGATGATCGGGTTCTATGCAATGATCGCAAAAAAGAACCTTATTAAAAAGGTCATCGGAGCAAATATCTTCCAGACAGCGATCTTTTTGTTCTATATATCACTTGCAGAGGTCGAAGGCGGCACAGCCCCTATCCTGCTAAACGGTCACGGCGGTGCTGATGTGGCACATGAAGCAGTGAATGGAGTGATATATGTGAACCCCCTGCCGCATGTACTGATACTGACCGCAATCGTGGTTGCCGTAAGTACAACAGCAGTAGCGCTTGCATTGATCATCAAGATCTACCAGGAATATGGATCTCTTGAGGAAGATGTGATCCTTGCATACAGGCGGCAACTACAGCCTGAGTTTTCAGAGTATGCAAGGCAAAAACAGGAGGGTGAACAATGACCGGATTTGATTTGATCATAGACCACCTGCCTGTACTTACTGTTGTAATTCCGCTTATAGCTGGCTTTTTAACACCCATAATCGGGTGGATCGACCGCAAACTCTGCTGGTACTGGGTAATGCTGACCATGTTTGTTGTACTTCTTATGACGTCAAGCAACCTTTATACTGTGATCACCAGCGGTACGATACATTATCACCTAGGGGGCTGGACTCCGCCGATAGGTATAGAATACGTGATCGACCTGCTAAACGGTTTTGTGTGTATTATCATTGCATTTATCGGATTGATGGTGGGCATATATTCCATAGAAAGTATTACGAAAGAACTTCCGAATAAGATAATCCCGTTCTATTCCATTTTCCTGCTGCTGGTCACCGGTCTTATGGGTATGACCATCACAGGTGATATCTTTAATTTCTATGTATTTCTTGAGATATCATCGCTGGCAGCTTATGCTCTTATCGCAATGGGTGACCGCGGAGATGGGGTTGTTGCGAGTTTCAATTACCTGATCATGGGAACGGTAGCAGCATCGTTTATCCTGCTTGGTATCGGTTACCTCTATGCTGTCACCGGATCGCTGAACATTGCTGACATGCAGGGTCTTCTACCGGGCATCTATGATAGCAGGGTCGTACTTGCCGCACTTGCCTTCTTTATGGTAGGGTTCAGCATTAAGGTAGGTCTGTTCCCGCTGCATGCCTGGCTGCCTGATGCTTATACACATGCACCGTCAGCAGCCAGTGCATTGATAGCAGGACTGATGACAAAAGTCGGAGCATATGCCATGATCAGGTTCATGTTCAGTGTCTTTACACCGGAATTTGTGATAGATATAACCCGGATGGCTGAAATTCTCACCTGGGCTGCTGCGCTGGCGATTATTGTAGGATCGGTACTTGCAATAGCTCAAAGCGATATCAAGCGTATGCTTGCATATTCAAGTATCAGCCAGATCGGGTATATCCTGCTAGGTGTCGGGCTTGTGAACGTGATCGGAATGCAGGGCGGACTGCTGCATATATTGAACCATTCACTAATGAAATGCGCTCTCTTTCTGGTAGCAGGTGCCATCTTTTACAAGACTGGTATTAGAAACCTGCATCAGTTCCAGGGACTTGGCAAGAAGATGCCGGTAACGACCACAGTGTTTTTAATAGCAGGTCTTTCAATGATCGGCGTACCAGGTACCGTAGGGTTTACGAGCAAATGGTATCTTGCACTCGGATCGATAGAAGCAGGGCAGTGGATATTTGTGATCGTTATCCTGATCTCAAGCCTGCTCAATATAGTTTATTTCTGGCGGGTCTTTGACAACATCTGGTTCGGGCACCCGCATGAAGTTGAGCATATCAAACGAGATGAGGCACCGCTTTCTATGCTGATACCTATGGTAATACTTGCCGCACTGTGCATATTCTTCGGACTGTTTGCATATTATCCGGTGCACTATGTACTTGAACCGCTGTCAAATGCACTGCTTGGAATAGGAGCACTACCGTGAGGTGATAATAATGGCAATAGAAACAGTTCATTCAATAACTCCCGCACTTGCAGTGCTTGTTTCGATGGCAGCATCAGTGTTGATACTTGCATTTGGTAAATATCCGAATATCAGGGAAGGCTGGACATTTGTGGCAGCTTTTATCAAGTTCTCCCTGGTGATCTCGATGCTGCCACTAATACTTGACGGTAAGGTAATCACTTATACAGTAATCGAGATGCTTCCCAACCTGCCTATTGCGTTCAAGGTCGATGCATTCGGAATACTATTTGCAATAACATCATCATTTTTATGGATTTTTGTGTCATCATATTCTATAGGATACATGCGCACGTTAAAGGAACATGCGCAGACACGGTATTACTTCTGCTTTGCAATAGCACTTTCATCAGCAATAGGAATTGCATTCTCAGCCAACCTGGTCACGCTCTTTTTATTCTATGAGCTGCTCACAATATCTACATATCCGCTTGTTGCACATACAGAAACTCCTGAGGCTATCAGTTCAGGCAGGAAATACCTGGCATACCTGATGATAGCAGGTGTATCTTTATTGTTCGCGATAGTGGTGGTTTATTATTATACAGGAACGACCGAATTCTCGTTCAGCGGTATTGCCGGGCTGGAAACTCTACCAAAAACAACGCTCTTTATACTGTTTATAACATTCATGGTCGGATGCGCAAAGGCTGCGTTCATGCCGCTGCATGCCTGGCTGCCTGCAGCAATGGTCGCTCCAACCCCTGTGAGTGCTCTATTGCATGCGGTTGCTGTTGTGAAAGCAGGTGTGTTTACTGCTATACGGGTAATACTCTATGTGTTCGGGGTTGACCTGATGGGAACAAGCGGTCTGTGGTTGTATATGGCATATTTTGTCTCGATCACTATAATTCTTGCTTCGATATTTGCAATGACGCAGGATAACCTAAAGAAAAGACTTGCATATTCCACAGTAAGTCAGTTATCATATGTAGTATTGGGAGCAGTGCTGATCACGCAGCACGGCATTACAGGAGGGATGTTGCATATCCCGTACCATGCATTTATGAAGATCACGCTTTTCATGTGTGCCGGGGCCCTGATAGTGACAGCAAAGAAGGAGAATATCAGCGATATGAACGGGATCGCCAGACAGATGCCTATCACCATGCTTGCATTCACGGTTGGAGCGCTCGGAATGATCGGGATGCCGCCTGCAGGGGGGTATATCACTAAATGGTTCCTGCTGCTCGGCGCAGCCGAACTGGATAACATGATCCTGATAGGCGTGCTTCTTATCAGTGCCGTACTGAATGCCGCATACTTCTTCCCTGTCATATATGTTGCATTCTTCAAAAAACCCGATAAAGAGCTGACATATAAAGAAGCGCCACTGACCATGCTGGTACCTCTTACATTGACAGCGATCATATCGATAATCATAGGTATCTGGCCTGATGCACCGGGGATGTTCCTTGATATTGTTAATATCGCAGTTGCAAATGTAACAGGAGGAGGGATCTAACATGTGGTTCTTAGAAAGATGGCTGGAAAATCCGGCGACTGTGAAAAAAATGGTATATTTGCTTTACTTAAGTTTAATTATTGTATGTCTTATGGGAGTTGTTAATCAGTTTGCACCTTCAGCAGAGCATGAAGTAGATGAGGCACATACGGAACATGAAGCTCTTGAAGAACATACAGAACATGCTCCGTTCGTATTTGAAAATATACCTATTTTCAATGCGATATTCGGATTAATTATGTGTGTAATACTCGGTCTGGGGGCAAAGGCATATGGACATAACCTGGTCATGAAGGAGGAGGATTATTATGACAGGTGACCTCATTACTATACCGCCTGCTGCGATATTTATTATCGGCGCACTCCTGATACCGCTTTTTAAAGGGCGGGTACGGCAGGCATATCTCCTGTTGATACCGATTGTTGCTATTATCGATGTATATTTCATGGAGATCGGCACCTACTGGTACCATCCCTTCATGGAATACGAACTGATCTTAGGCAGAGTTGATCTGCTGAGCAAGTGTTTTGGATACGTGTTCGTGATCGCAGCTCTTGCCATGACATTCTATGCACTGCATGTAAAGGAGACAGGTGAACACATTGCTGCGTTTCTGTATATAGGCAGCGCACTGGGTGTGGTATTTGCTGGTGATCTTTTCAGCGTATTTATCTTCTGGGAAGTTATGGCATGGGCATCGGTCTTTTTAGTATGGTTCAGGCGCAAACAGGCGTCGATCGATGCAGGATTCAGGTATCTGATAGTACATGTCGTTGGCGGTGTGCTGCTGCTCGGTGGTATCATTCTATATATGCAGGAAAGCGGCGGATCGATTGCTTTTAATGGTTTCGATTATGCATCTCCTGCAACAATATTGATCCTTCTGGGTTTTATTATCAATGCTGCAGTCCCGCCACTCCATGCCTGGCTGCCGGATGCATATCCTGAGGCTACGATCACAGGTGCTGTCTTTATGACTGCATTTACCACAAAGACTGCTGTATATGTGCTTGTAAGAAGTTTTGCTGACTTTACTATAGATGGCGTTGCAATCCTGATGTATCTCGGTGCTATCATGGCGATCTATGGTGTGATTTATGCGATACTTGAGAATAATATACGAAGACTTCTTGCCTACCACATAGTAAGCCAGGTAGGCTATATGGTCTGTGGTGTCGGGATTGCCGCAAGTACCATGGGCGTAGTAAGCGAAATGGCTATCGATGGTACGGTTGCGCATGCTTTCTGTCATATCCTTTACAAGGGACTGCTGTTCATGGGCGCCGGTGCTATCATTTATATGACAGGGAAAAGCAAACTTACTGAACTTGGTGGTCTCTATAAGGTCATGCCACTAACAATGATCTTCTATATGATCGCTGCTTTATCTATCTCGGGTGCGCCGCTATTTAACGGTTTTATCAGTAAATCTATAATTATACATGCGGCTGCGATGGACCATAATATGTTGATCTTCCTGATGCTGGAAGTTGCTGCAGTCGGGACATTTCTTTCAGTCGGTCTGAAACTTCCTTACTTTGCATTCTTTGGTAAGGATGCCGGTATAAAGGCAAAGGACCCACCTATGAATATGTTAATTGGTATGGGGATCGCTGCATTTCTGTGCATCTTGTTGGGCGTGTATCCATCCCTGTTATATAATATTTTGCCTTATCCGTCGGCTGTTGCTGATTATGCACCATATGCATCAGGACACCTGATTGGAACACTTCAATTGATGTTGTTCACGTATGCAGGTTTTCTGTTGTTGAAAAAGAAACTCCATCCGGAAAATACTATCAGTCTTGATACCGATTGGTTCTACCGCAAAGGCAGTGTACTGTTTATTTGGTTCATAAACAATCCGCTTGCAAGAGGTGCACAGTGGCCTGCTGATGCAGCGATTGTAGTTAAGAACTTTGCCGCATGGTTCAGCAAGAATCCGGCCGAAGCGCTTGGTATTATCATTGATAGGGTCTGCCTTATAGTATTGAATTTATCTCAGGGTAAATCTATAGCGGCTCAGAATGCAGAAGATATGATCGATGATCGCCGGAAAAATTATCCGGGAGAACCCGTGCGTAGAGACCCGATAGGAGTTTCGGTGCTGCTCGGGACGCTATTTTTATTTGCATATCTGATATATGTGGAAATTCGTTATATTTCAATCTATGCAGTGATCGCTCTTGTGCTGATTGCTGTGTTTACAGGCATCGGTATGAGGATCAGGGAAATGATGCGGACTGCAGGGTGATGAAAAAAGCATGTCCTAAGGGTTCTGTAAGTTTACCAAAGCTGTGCAGTACACAATATTAGGTGCCCGGATGCTTGGTTTTGCAATCATTGAATAAAACCTTTCCATCACTTTAGATTGCACTATAAGCATAAGGACATTTACTGAAATTCACCTCTGCTTGCATTGATATTTATGGCAGTTTATGTCATATACTATCTGTTTACCGCATAAAAACCAATCAATATGTTGTGTTTATTTATAGGCTGACAGCCAATAAAGAATAATTTATATTGGTATTTTCAGGTAGATTGCATGGTTAAATGGGTTGTCGTAGAACTGAGTGATAGGGAATATCAGATACTTGATAAATTAGATGATATTGAAGGAGACTCATCACAGAAGTTGAGGTCGCTTTTAAGAGATTATCTATTTACTACACCAAGATTCCATAAAGATTACCATATAATCCATCTTGAAGAGAAAAAGGAATTTCTATTTGAAATATTGGTATCCATATGGGAAGAATATGATTCATCGACCTCTCCATTAGAGAAATGGGATGAGGAAAAGATGAACTGTATACGTGATGATCTCATGGGGATCAATGCTATTCGTCCGATAGGTCCATTTAATTTCACTGTTACCAGTATGTTAAAAAAACCATGGTTGTCAGCGTACTATCACGTAAGCAGTATCTTCGAGGATTTAGATGAATTCAGCCAGGCATGCATAGCCTCAATATATGTACTGGATTATCTATCTAAAGGTACTTTTGAATGTGATTTATTGAAAAACAGCACAATATTGTTGAACGAATTATTCATGTTTTCATATGCAGTGGCCAAGAAAAAGGCTCATGAGACTCAAGAATCATTTAAACGTAGATCAAGTTCACCCGGTTCTGACGACCAGCTTACGGCCTGACTGGATGCTTTTAATATCAGTCCTGCCTGTTACGTGGATATCACCGGTACACTCGGCAGCTCTTGCTGAAACCATGGGTCTTATGATCATATTACCGCCGGCATAGGCCAATCCACCGACCGTTGTCCTGTCCAGCAGGGTAAGATTGCCGACAACCTTGATGTTGCCCTTTATTTCACAATCGGCACCTATTGTTGCCTTCTCAGCTATAACATCACCCTTTACTTTTGAGCCTTTGCCCAGCGTAAGGTTACCTTTTACCACAAGGTCTCCCCAGAAGTCGCACGCCATGCCCACCACGGCATTTCCTGGTAGGTTCACTTCATTTTCAAAAAAGGAGAATTTTTTAATTATGAAAGTTTCAGATTCCGGATGTCTTTTTATGAATTTTGGATCCATGAAAATCACAATCTAAGAATGTTACGTATCACTACCTTTAACTACTTTTAATAAACTTAAACTTTTGGAACTTTCAATCGATCGAAAAAAGTAGAGATGGAAAATATGACACTTCAAATAGGCAGGATCATCCGGGCAAATACTATCAGTGATGCCTGGTACAGAGGGATAAATATGATCTGGAACCAGGGACATGAGGTCACGGACGAGCGAGGTAGCAGGATAAAGGAATACCTGAACCTGATGATCGTTGTCAAGGACCCTTATACTAACAGGATACCGGCTGATATCTCCTGGAATGAACAACGGCTTGAGGAATATGCCAAGCAGTTAATTACCGGGGAGAATGTCCAGGATTTTGAGTATACCTATGGGCAGCGTTTGCGTAACTGGAACGAGCAGGTTGACCAGATTGCATATGTGATCGACAAGCTCAAGCACAATCCGACAACCCGCAGGGCCACCGCAGTTACCTGGGTGCCGACAGTGGATACGGTAGTGGACGAGGTGCCCTGTATGATAATTGATGATTTCAAGATAAGGGGGGGTATGGTCAACCTGACCACGCTGTTCAGGAGCCATGATTTTGCCGGGGCCTATCCTGCTAACCTATACGGCCTGTCCAGACTGCTGGAGTATGTTGCCGGTGAGGTTGGTGTTAAGCCAGGCATGATCACTAGTATCAGTGCCAGTGCACATATATACGAACATGACTGGGATATGATAGAGGAAATCCTTTGATGCGGGGATTTGAAAAACATTAATATGGGTTGGATACCCCATGTGTAATTCTACTGAATATTAATGTAAGTATGATAATAATTCATTTAAGTGATGTTTATGATTAGTGCAAAATCCGGTGAAGTAAAAAAGTACAAAAGAAAATGCGTGGTACTGAATGTGCTTGAAGCTAAAGCATGGCGGAATGTGAGCGTTCGTGACTTAAAAACAGAAGAGAAATACTTTTTTGGGAAGGTCAAGCAGGTACCGCCAGAGATCAATGTAGGGGATGAACTTTTTATCGGGTATGAGGAGCTGCCCTACGACCTACCTGATGGTTCAAGTAAGATAGTGCTTATGACCCTGGATGGTTTATTGCTGGATTGGGCAATGATCACACCACCTTAAGGTTACAGCGCCTGTTATATGAGGTTCTGCTCTTTCATGCTCAGGTACCTGCCGTCCCCGATTATGATGTGGTCGTAGAGCTCGATGCCCACTACCTTGCCTGTCTCTATGAGCTTGCGTGTGATGTCGATATCGTTCTGGCTGGGTGCAGGGTCGCCGCTGGGGTGGTTATGGGCCACGATGATGGCTGCGGCGCTTTCCTGGATAGCGGTCTTGAATACCTCGCGGGGGTGGACGATGTTGGCGTTCAGGCTGCCTACTGATACGGTCTCCTCACAAATGAGCTGGTTTTTAGTGTCCAGGTGCAGGGCAATGAATGACTCTTTTTTCTGCTCCCGCAGTTTTGGATAGATAAACTGGTAGGCTGCTTCAGGACTGCTGATGCGGGGTTTTTCCTCTTCAGTGAAGGTCTCAAGCCTGCGGGCCAGTTCGAACAGTGCGGTTATCTCGGCGGCCTTGGCGGCTCCCACGCCGTGTATTTCCTTTAGTTTGGTGGGGGATGTGCGGCTGAGCTGCTGGATGTTGTATGTGGCCAGTATGCGGCTGCAAAGGTTCAGGACGTTCTCGCCTTTGGTGCCGGTGCGCAGGATGATGGCCAGCAGTTCTGAGTCTGAGAGTGCGGACGGGCCGTTTTTAATAAGACGCTCACGGGGGCGGTCCTTGGGCTGGATGTCCTGGATGCGAATGTGGTATTCAGACATGTGGATTGCTGTAGAAATTTCTGGGTATATAAGGGGTGCGATTTTAGCCGGTGACAATAAATTGCACTAACCTTACCGATCTGGTAGACGGGTGGGATATAAAAGCCGACCTTCATCTCAATCAATAGCCTGGCCCCCGCCTGTGCCGATTACTGTGCTGGGGTATCTTCACCTGGCATGTGGTTCACTTCCAAGTGGATGTTCTGTTTTTCTGGGGTTTAAAGGAGGGTTGGGCTGATAAAGATCTCAGATAATGTGTGGGAACGTCTGAATGTAGTTATTGCAGGATAGGGAGTTTATGCTTGTCGAAAGAAAAGGTAAAAAAGCTTTTGTTAAATCTCTTTGAAAATATATTTTTCCAATCAGCGGTCATCATTAAAAAATAGTGCCAAATTATAAGCTATTTGATACAAGATTATAATGCAATATCCAACACAACCATAAATGAAAAACCATTTCAATTTAAAATAGTCCCAAATATATAAAATAAGAATATTTTCAGTACTAACAGAGCCTAGAGGTAATAGTATTATAGAAAGCATAACTATTGCAAGAGAATAAGCAAATGTTTTTTTAAAATTATTTTTAAAATCCACGGTTTTTTTTTCAATGTATGAAATTTTATTAATGGTATTTTCCCATAACATGGCTTCTGAATTATCCAAACATCGTTTTATTTTTTCTGAATCTTCTTGTAAAAGTTCATCAGAAGCAGCAAAATATTTACTATCTTTATCTTGGATTATGTCGGGAATAATGAGACGTAAGTAATCATATTTATTCTTGATTTGCATATTATATGATTCTAATTGAAAAATTAAAAAAATAGCAACAAGAGCAACAAGTGTAGCTAATGTCTGAGCTATTGAACTAAAAAACCAAAACCAAGCATCTTTATCCATTGTCAAATCATAGTAAAATGAAAATAAAAGTCCAATTATCGAAAAAATAAAAACTGAAATATTTTTATTTTTAAGTATAATTTCTAACAAAGATTTAGATGTCTTATTTTCCTGATTCATAAATGCAACTCAAATTATCTATTATAATTCTTTATAATATATCAAATTATGTTATATTTTTTTAAAATCTACAAATGTTTTATTCGTTTCTGAGCATCAGCTAAGATGTCCCTGACAGAAAAAGCGCCGTTCGTAATCGTTGATTCAATACCCGCCCCCGCCCACCAGAAACGGCCTGGCCCCCGCCTGTGCCGATGACCTCGCCAGTTGCACCGCACCCTCCAGCGCATCGTCATGTTCGCTGGTCAGCGGGAACCTCAGTAGCTGGTTGATAAGGCGCAGGTATGCGGTCTCCCAATCCTTCCTGAATCTTATTACGCCCATAAATAAAAAAGAGATGACATACATCTCTTTCTTATATCAATATAAATACATTTCCCAAATGTCATAGACATAATCTTCTTGATTTCCATAAATAATATCTACATGACCTCCTTCAATTAAGACAAATTCCACCTCTTCATTCCCTTCATCTCGGATTTTTTGAGCAGTATATTCTCCTCTTTCGCCCATTCCACCTACGGTATTAATCCACATAACTGGGACTTGGATGGTATCATACTCAATTGTGTAACCATTGGATACACTCCCCATCCAAGCATAGAAATCCCTTTCTATGGCCATGGGGTATATCGTACCATTCAATCCTACTTCATACATTACATCGATTGGTGAGTAATAGAGGCCATTGATCATATCTCCACTGCAAAACCCTTGGTTGAAATGCCAGTTTCCAGGTAATTGATTTGTATAAATCAAAGTAAAAAGCACAAATTCTTCATTTGTGAAGTTCCCACCAAAGGGATTCTGGATTCCGGAATCACCCTGTGGATCAATTTTTGCATTAAAAATTATCTGAGCAAATCCCAGCATTTCCAGTTCAACGTAGTTACCATCGTCTATAGCTTGAAGCGCAGAATAATACGATTCCTCTGCTCTTACAACCATATCAGGTTCAGTTTCTGGGTTAAATTGTCCAGCTTCCAATACCACTATTGATTGAATATCCTCGTCATTATTATACTTCGATGCATAAGCAAGGGAGAGGATACCGCCCAGGCTGTGACCAACGAGACTATACTCATTTATGTCAGTTATTTCCTGTGAAACCTCTATAACATCGTTTACATCTTTAACATGTTCATCTATGCCCCATTTTTTCATATTGTTATAAGTTTCACCAGGCTCAAAATCTATAAGAGTTTCACGATAGTCGATTCCCACTACCATATAGCCGTCATCGGCGTAGAACATAGCAAGGTTTTGATTCTCTGGAGTCAGAAAATTTGTTCGAAAACCTAAACCTGTGCCAGACAGCATCACAATGATTTCTTCTGGAGATTCTTCCTCTTTCATAAGAAGATGCAAACCTACGGGATCAGTATCACCTATATGATAAACATCTTCGATATAGATACCGCGCGTGGTAACTATTTCCCGAGTTTCTATCTTATTGACTTTTTCATCAGCTGCAGCAGGCACATTTGCAATTAAAAAAAGCAAGCATGCAATTCCAAAAATTTTGAATAGTGTTATGATATTTTGTTTCACAAATTCTCACCTGTTTATTTTAAAATAAAAAATTCATGCGTAAATAATATATCTTATTATTAGTTTAAATATTTTGCTGAAAAAAATATTTATTCATATTTTTTATAAAAATGTTAATATATATCCTTAAACACGATACTTCAAGCTTTCTAGATTAGGATATGAAATTTATCGATTGTGTTCTCAATACCCGCCCCCGCCCACCAGAAACGGCCTGGCCCCCGCCTGTGCCGATGACCGTGCTGGTTGTGATGCGCCTGCCAGTGCGATGTTCAGGAGGCGCTGGACATCTGCGTCTGTGACTGATTCGGAGGATTTGTGCTGTGCTGGGGGTATCTTCACCTGGCATGTGGTTCACTTCCAGGTGGATGTTTTTGTTTTTCTGGGGTTTAAAGGAGGGTTAGGTGTTATGGAGAGATCGGACGATGTGGAGCGAAGTCCGAGTGTCGTCATTTAATCACCCCAAAACTTATAAGTTTGTACAACATATTTGTTGCATAACAATAATGTTGCATAACAATAAATGTGTATAAATTAATGGAGGAATAAATGCGTGATAAAAGAGATAGTCGGTGCTATTCCAAGGGATGAAAATTTCTATGACCATGAAAATTTGATTGAAGATATGTGGGGTATTGCCAAAGAACATGATACCTTTTTAATAGGGCCTCGCCGATTTGGAAAATCAGGAATATTGTGTAAAATGTATGATGAACCCAGGGAGGGGTTCAAAGTAATATTCATAGATTGCGAAAAATTGGAAGATCCCTATGAGTTTTTTACCGCATTGTTGGTCGAAGTATTGAAAAATAGAACTTTAAGGTTAAAAATGAAAGATTGTGCACATTCTATTCCTCTAATACCTGAAAAAATTTTAAATAAAGTTAAGGATAATATTTCTGAAATTGAATTATTAAAAATTAAAATTGGACTTCGAGAATCAATCGAAAAACATTGGAAAGAAGAATCTGCACTGTGCATCAAAGAATTAGATAAATTAGTCAATGAATACGATGAAAAAATACTGTTTCTGCTTGATGAGTTTCCGTCTTTGTTAAAACATATGATAGATAGTGGGGAATATCCAGAGACTAAATTATTTTTGGAATGGTTCAGAGCATTACGTTTAGATCTAAATCTCACAAATACAAGATTTATTATTGCAGGTTCTAGAAATATTTATACGGTTTATAGAAATATTCCTGATTTATTATTGGAAAAAGGGGTAATAGAAAAAAGTGAACTGACATACTTTTCCCTTCCTCAAGTATTTATTGATTTCAGGAAGATTCTCATTGAACCATTTGATGTGGAAACTGCAAAAGAGTTTATTAAAGAATTATTTACATCAGATCAAATAACTGTAAAAGATAATATCATAGACAAGATACTAGATCTAATTGGCTCACCAGTTCCTTATTTCATACAACTTTTAATTTCTGAAACAAAAAGATATAATGATGGTAATTTAACACCTGAAATAATTGAAAGCATATATTATGAACGTATACTCGGTCCAACGTGTCGATTCTATTTTGAGTACTATGAAGACAGGTTGAAAGAGTATGGTCCGATCAGTGAAAAAGGTGCCAAGATGATAATTACGGAGTTATCAAAAGCAGGCAGTCTAACAAAAAATGAACTCTATGATATTTTTGTATTAGCTACAAAATCAGATGAAAGTTCAAAATTCGATGAATTAATGAATGATCTGGAAATGGATTTTTATATTAAATTTGATGCAAACAATAAATATTTATTTTTATCAAAAATTTTATCTGATTGGTGGCTGCGCTGGCACCCTTCCTCAACAATCAGGTGATAGAGATGCTGTACAATCCCGCTCAAATGGATAAGGACGAACTGTATGCTACTTTTGTAGCAAGAGAAAAACTCCTTCAGGAACTACTTGAAACAATAGAAGATAACACCGGGAAAAAAAGTATCCAGCATATTATTTTACTAGGTGCAAGAGGCATCGGAAAAACCCATATGCTACGGATAATGGAAAATAAAGTATTGGATTCACACAACTTGCAAAGTAAATGGATCACCGTAAATGTTCCTGAAGAACAGTATGGTGTTTTTGGCCTTATGGATTTTTTTGAATATATTCTGAAAATTATTTTCCATTCATCTCAACTTGAAAAGACAAATAGGGATACATATCGCAAAGAATTGGAAGAAATTGAACAATATAAGAATAAAGAATCACTTGATAAGATCGTTTCTATTTTGAAGGATATTTCCCAGAAAGAAAATAAGCAATTTCTGTTATTAATTGATAACATCGATAAGATCTTAGCTGAGAAAATCAGGGAAGAAAAAGAGCTGGAATATTTAAGGTCAGTTTTGATGACTGAGAACTTTTCAATGATTGTTGGTACTTCGACTTCTATTTTTGAAGAGATTGCCTTATACGATAAGGCTTTTTTCAGATTTTTCAAGACAATCCACCTACAAAGTCTCAATAATAAAGAAGTTGAGAGACTGCTTCTTAAAAGAGCAAAATTCGATCAAATTGATGATAAGATTAAACTCGATGAGAACAAGAACAAAATAAAGGCTATCACAGACCTGACAGGGGGGTATCCGAGACTTGTTTTGATGTTATACGAGATCATAGAAGATAAACCGCTACTGGATGTCCTCAAGACGTTTAATAGGCTCCTTGATAACCTTACCCCTTATTATAAACATAGAATGGATGACCTTGCTCCCCAGCAGCAAAAGATCATAGATACTATAATGCTATCTGATGGTGTGGCTTCACCAACGGATGTTGCTAAAATGACGGGTTGGAAGCCAAACGTAATAACATCACAATTTAAAAGATTAAAAGATTTGAACATTTTGCAGATCAAAGAAGCCCAGGAAGTAAAGAAGAAAAAGACCGTTTATGAGATTTCGGACAGGCTATTTGTTATATGGTACCAGATGAGATATCTGGGTGTATTAAGGCGCCGGATTGAATACATTGTTACTTTTCTTAAGATATGGTATGATCTTGGAGAATTGAAAGACAAGATATCTTCGTATGCTTCACAATACCAGCATCATTATTCTATGGGAAATTTTTCAGAATCGTACGGGTATGCAAGAAGTATTTCAATAATATCCAATGCAATAACAGAAGTTAGTGATAAAGAGAAAATAATCCCTGAACAGATCAAACGGTATATAGACGTTGGAAAATTTGAAGATGCATTGAATGAGCTTGCAGACCTCTTAACAATACATGCCGAGAGTGGCAACAGGGAAGGAATGGCAAGCGATT
>JAIWAT010000015.1:0-15035 GCA_048634225.1 Anaerolineales bacterium
AGTGCACTATTTGATCAGTCCATGGGAACATATGAATCGACATGTGGTACCAACGGAGAACCTGCCTGCAATTATGAAATCAATAACATACGTGATATAGATTTCAAAGATAAACTGGAAAGTTATCTTGATTTATCAATTCCAGATGAAAAACTACGCGAAGTGGAAAAAGCATTATCTGAAAATATATTGAAATCATTGAAAGCCGAAACTCCATCAGAACCAGTAGTAGGAATCAATAGTCATATTATTGGCTACCAACTAAGAATATTGAATAACCTGGAACAGAATCCTGAAATATTCTCAGAGACCTACCGCAAGGCCGGAGTCAGGTTCAGCAATCGGCTCGTAGAGATATTGAAAAGCTTCTATCAGGTTGACGGTGAGGAGTTACTTACAGAAGCACTTCCTAAATATTACAAAAAGCAACTCCTGGCAAATATAGAGTCTGTTGAAAAATTCCAGGACGGGTTCATGGTAACAATTTCCGAAGCGGTTGACTGTGCTGGTGTGAAAAATCTGGATGTTAAGCCCTGTGCGTTCATGCGGGGAGAAATTGAGGGTATTGCAAATATTGCTACTGGTAAGCATATCCAATGCGATATTCATTCATGTAAGTACGATACAGAAGAACAGTTATGCCAGTTGAGGCTTTCGTATATCGAGGAGGAAAAAGATATACCTGACTGGTTAAAAGAGATTGAAGAGCAGTAGAATGCCCGGGAATAAACTCGGTATTTAATGGTCTTGCATTCTGGTCTTGCACTCTGGTATGTTATTGGTATTACATTCTTAAAGTCAACTGTAATGAAGAAACTGGAGATCATGCCTGATGACCTGGCTATTCTGGAATGGCTGTAAGATGCAGAAATAGTATTTTCAAAATGCATGCACCAAAAGCTTATAAGTTGTAAGGTGGTTAAGGGAAGAACCGATAACCGTTATCATATATTACGAGAATTTTTCGTATTTCACAATTTAAATCGGAGGATAATCATCAATGGGAAATAGACCAGCTAAGACGTTCAGGAATTATAATAGCAGGAGAGCATATACCCGCCGGAAATACATGGGTGGAGTGCCTGGTAGTAAGGTCGTACATTACGATATGGGGGATGTAAAAGGTGATTTCCCTATTAAAGTTTCCCTGGTGGCAAAGGAAGCATGCCAGATCAGGGATTCCGCACTGGAAGCAGGCAGGATCACGGCCAACAGGCTGCTTGTTAAGAACCTGGGTCTGCAGAACTTCCATGTGAAGCTCAGAGTACACCCGTATCAGGTAATAAGGGAAAATAAACAGGCAACCGGTGCCGGAGCTGACAGGGTCAGCCAGGGTATGCGCCAGGCATTCGGAAAGGCAACAGGAATTGCTGCCAGGGTAAGGGCAGGACAGAAGGTCTTTACCATATCTGTAAACAAGGACGGTTTTCCGATAGCCAAGGATGCTCTAAGACGCTGCGGCCATAAACTTTCCACACCTGTGAGTATCGTGGTGGATGAAGGGCAGAAACTTATCCAGTAATTCGTCAATTGATTAACAGTTAAATTAGAAGTGACAATATGGGAGAATACGAAGCTTATCTGGACAGGGCATATATGAAACTGCCCGATATCATAACTACTGATGAAAGGTTCGTAATTCCCGAACCCAAGATATTCTCTGAAGGTAAAGCTACCGTGCTTGAGAACTTCAGCCAGATAGCTGATGTCCTCAACAGGGAGCCTGACCACTTAATGAAAGCCCTTACAAGGGAACTGGGGACAGCAGGTAAGATCGATGGTCAGCATGCTGTATTCCAGGGTAAGTTCATGGCAGATGCCATTGCCGAACAGATCAATGCTTATGTTGAAGAGTATGTAATATGCTCGGAATGCGGCCGCCCGGATACCAAGCTGGTCAAGGCTGAACGTGTCCTGATGCTTCAGTGTGATGCATGCGGGGCGCACAGGCCTGTCAGGAAAAGAAGGGCAAGGGTCGAAGCCAAGAAGGATGCTCTTGAAGAAGGCGAGGAATATGAGTTCAAGATCGAGAGCGTGGGTTCCAAGGGCGATGGTGTGGCAAAGGTGGATAAGTACATCGTATATGTTGCAGGGGCATCCAAAAAGGAGATCGTTAAGGCAAAGGTCAAACGAATTTCCGGTACTGTGGTATTTGCCGAACCTGTACGGTAGTATTACTACTCTACTCAGGCCAGTAGCGGGCCGCACACGTATGAAGCCCTGCGGGCTCCATACGTGGACTGGTCTACCCAGGCCAATAGCAGGGCTGTGACATATGGCGCTTCGCACCATACATACATCGAAAATATGCTAATATATGCTAATACATACAAAAGGGGCTGTGGCCTAGTCAGGAATGGCGACGGGCTCCAGCGGATAAAATGATGAGCAACGGGTCTACTGAGACCAGCCCGACGGGGTCGGTCAGTGAGGAGCCGTTGGAGCACTGATTTTGTGTTCTCCTTGAATTCTTCAAGGGTTCGGAGAGACCCGTCGATCGTGAGTTCAAATCTCACCAGCCCCATCCTTTTTATTTTGTCTACAAATAAGAACTGCTGCTATAGCCATGATTCCCAACAAGAATATGCACAGTATCTACATCGCACATATCCTGTATCTACTCGCCGGACCTAAGCAGCCATTTCCATATAGGAATATACGTTATCCCGTCTTCGGATTTATCAACATTCCTTGTAAGCAGGATTAATCCTGAAACTCTACCCTGAAAGTTCTCTTTAAATTCAAGCAATGCTTTAATCTCTCTTTCATCTATAACATCACTGTAAGTAACATTAACTCCCGTCAGGGTATTGTCCTTATTCTTTACAACAAAATCCACTTCTCTGCGACCTTTCCAGTAATATACATCAAGATTTCTTCTTTTAAGTTCGATGAAAGCGCTGTTCTCTGCAAGTTTACCTTCATCAGATGAAAACTTAAAAGATGCCGCATTCCTGAGACCATTATCAATGCAATATATTTTTCTTTGTTTCTGGATGGCTAATGACGTTTTTATGGAATACGAAAAAAAGTTAAGTTGATAGATAAGATACGCCTGTTCCAAATATAGGAGATATTCCTTTACACTGCTTACAGATAGCCCTATCGCTTTTGATATTTTCATGTAGCTCAACAAGGCTGAGATATTTGTAAGGGAATAGTTAGCCAGCTCGATCAACTTTGAACTTTCCCTTATTTTTTTGCTTACTACGATATCCCGCAGCAAAATGCTGTCAAAATATTCATTTAACCGCATGTGATTTATATCAATATCACTCTCCAGGACAACCTCGGGAAACCCCCCATTGTTCAGGTAGTTCAAGAAATGGTGAACAACTTCACTTCTTTGCACATCTGTATCTTTAAGCTCAAATCCCATAAATCCCAGATATTCCCTGAATGATAAAGGATAGACAGTCTTTGAGATTACCCTGCCTGTCAACAATGTTGACATCCTGTCAGATAGCATCGTATTGTTTGAACCGGTTATTACGAATTTGATATCAATGTCATAGAGATCATAATATTTTTTCAGCCATTTTTCCCAGTTTTCTATGTTCTGGATCTCGTCCAAAAATATGTACTTACGACCGGATGGATTGTTTATCTCGATGTAGTTCTCGAAAATACTGTCAAGTATGCTGATACTTTTATCTTCGAGAGGTTCATCCAGATTGAAATACAGTATGTTTGTCGGAGCAATCCCGTTCTCGATCAGGTGGTCTATTATCTGGTACTGTACTGTTGATTTTCCACATCTGCGTACTCCGGTTATGCAGATAATCTCTTTTATATTCAGCAGCTTTGTGATCCTGTCCAGTGTTTCAGGTCTTGCAATACGTTTTTTTGATTCAGGGACCTTGTCATATAGCCACCATGGATTCCATCGTTTTACAATTTCCTTCATATCATCATATTTGGTATTTTACTACATAAAACCTTCCATTATAATGGAAGGTTTAGGGTATAAATCACAGATCATAATGGAAGGTTGATCCAGCATTCATACACCACAATGGCTGTGATGGCACATGTGTTCGGTCATGCACATACCCCACATCCCCTATGCTCCACCCACCGTTTACACATTAAGGCATTGTTCTTTAATTTCAAACAAGTATAAATATATAAACACGCAGCGCCATCAATTATAACATGAGATCAGGTGTTCGTGAAATTATCCTCATAGTGCTTTCAATTGTGCTGGCGATAGTTATTGGGCCATATATCATGAAACTGGTTGGTGAGGTCATCAGGATAGTGGTTATAATCGCGCTGGCGTACATACTTTTCATTGTTTTGAAACAATTGACAAAATGATAGTGGGATAGATTTAATAAGAGCCCGACCAATTGGAAAATCGAGGAACAAAACTTGCGTTCAATCCAGCGTGTAAATAAGAAAACCAGTACCAAGTCCCACAAAGAACTTGTGGAAGACGGCGCACGGTACGTGGTCTTGAAACCGGCGGGATACCCGTTACGAAGCCAGCTTTATGAATATCCCGAGATATCAGAAACCAATGTTTTCGAGTTCTATGCCCGTGAGCAGTGGAGTGGTTTAGTGGTAGAGTCAGGCGAATATCTATTTGACCGCAGGATGTTTCCTGATTTTGCGTTCAAGGTAATAGATGTGGTACCCGAAGGTAGTATTATTAGCAACTCTACTATGTTTGTAGTTGATGACATCAAGACAGAAGAGCTAATACCCGAGATGTTCAGCGAAATGGATTTCAAAGATGTGATCGGCCAGGAGGGGGCAAAACGTAAGTGCAGGCTTATTATGAAGTTCCTTGATGATCCGGATGGTTTTGGCAAATGGGCTCCCAGGAATGTACTTTTCTATGGCCCCTCAGGAACAGGCAAGACCATGCTTGCAAAAGCACTGGCAAATGAATCCGAAGTACCTATCATTCCAATAAAGGCCACACAACTTATCGGTGAGTTCGTGGGTGACGGTGCCAGGCAGCTGCACTCACTATATGACAGGGCCGAGGAACTGGGACCCTGTATAATCTTCATTGATGAACTGGATGCCATTGCCCTGGACAGGCGCTTCCAGGAGTTAAGGGGTGATGTAATAGAGATCGTCAATGCACTGCTTACAGAGATGGACGGCGTGGAAAAGCGGGAAGGAGTTTGCACTATTGCTGCCACTAACAGGGTAGAGTCCCTGGATTCTGCTGTAAGGAGCCGCTTCGAGGAGGAAATCGAGTTCATCATGCCGGATAAGGACGAAAGGCTGGCTATACTCAATTCCAATATATCATCCTTCCCTGTTGCACTGGAAAGTGATGTAAATATCAAGTTGCTTGCCGAACGGACCCATGGTATGTCAGGCCGTGACCTGGTCGAGAAGGTGCTGAAGACCGCTCTCCATGCCGCCATTATCGAGGACAGCCTGGTAACGAACCAGCATGTGGACGATGCTATCAAAAGAGTTAAAGGTTCGAATCCTTTCAAGAACTCGGATGAGGGAATGTTCAGATAAACCAAATGAAACAAAGACAACTGGAAATACTTTTAGAACAGGTGGCAGGTTTTGGGTCACCTTCACCGTCCCTTGAACAGTACACTACTCCGGCAGGCATTGCTGCCGAACTGCTGTATTTTGCCTTGATGAAGGATGACCTTGTGGATACTGTTTATGACCTGGGATGCGGGACCGGTGTCCTGGCCATCGGTGCAGCCCTGGTGAATGCACCCACTGTAATTGGGTTCGATATAGACATGAATGCATTAAAGACGGCCAGGCAAAGTGCAAAAAAACTGGGCGTAGATGTGGGGTTCGTGTGCTCCAGTATCCAGGATGTGCCTGGCAGGACCCATACCGTGATCATGAACCCTCCTTTTGGTGCACAGGTCAGGGGCAGTGACCGGCCATTTTTAGTTCGGGCACTTGAAGTGGCGGATGTGATATATTCCATCCACAATGAAGGAAGTTATGAGTTCATCAAAAAGTTCATTAGTCCTGCGGTCATTACAGACCGATATAAAGTCGGTTTTCCTTTAAGACGAACTTTTAAGTTCCACAAAAAGGATATTGAAGTTGTTAATGTAGAAATATACCGGATAGAAAACAGGTCCTGACTAAAAGACCATTACCAGCTAACCTTTATTGAAAATAAGATTGGTCAAGGATGTCCGGACATCAAGATCATATATGAGGGATTATCATTAGAATTAAGAAGAAAAAGTCAGTATCACGCAGGAAATTGGGAACAAATGCTACTGCGGCAGATATGGAAGTACAGGAAGAGGTTTCCACTGAAGAAGAAATAGTGGAAGAAGTAGAAACAGTGGAAGAAGTAGAAACGGTGGAAGGGGGAGAAAAGGTGGAAGAAGTAGAGAAATCGGAAGAAAAATCCATCAAAGTCCCTGAAAAACCGGAAATTCCAGCGAAACCTGTAGTGGTGCAGGAAACCGGGGAGTTCGTACTGCCTGGGGATATGGTAGGGACAGCAGAGGAATTCATTTCCAACAATAATACTTTCAAATATGGTGGGAATATCTATTCTTCGGCCACAGGACAGGTCAGGATCAATAACAAAACCCGTGCCATTTCAGTGGTTCCAGAGACTGATATACCGCCCATGTTAAGAAATGGTGACGTGGTCATAGGCCGTGTGAATGACCTCAGAAGTTCTGTAGCTCTTGTGGAGATCGCCATGATAGAAGGCAAAGGCGAGAGGGAAATTGTAAATCTCCAGCCTGCTGCCATACATGTGTCCAATGTAAAGGACAGTTATGTTAAGTCGCTGGACTATGAGTTCAGCCCCTTTGATCTCGTCAGGGCAAAGGTAATTGACGTGAAGTCCATGAGGCTGAGCACATCCGGTAACAATTTAGGTGTGATCAAGGCGTACTGCAGCAAGTGTAATGTTGGCATGGAAAAACAGTCAAATAACGGGAATAAGGGTAGTAAGTTGAAATGTCCTGTCTGCGGGAATATTGAATCGAGAAAACTGGCTGCGAATTATGGCGAATTTTCCACATGAGGAGGATGGAAGATGAAACTTACAGTTATTGATAAAACTGATACCGAGATCAGGATTGAGATCGGTGATGAAAGCCATACATTACTGAACAGTTTGAAGACACTGCTGCTGAGTGACCCCAGGGTGGAACTGGCAACTTACCATATTGAACATCCTACCATCACCGAACCTATCCTGTATGTAAAAACAAAGGATGTGGACCCTATCGTTGCCATTAAAGAGGCATCTGACAGGCTTGTTGAGGTCTTCGAAGAGTTCAAGAACGTTTTTAATGATAAAGCCAGCATGTAGACCATGCACATCAAGCCCGAGATAAGGATTCTTGGTATCGACGATTCATCACTGCATACCGAGCAGGTGATGATCGTTGGTGCTGTGTTCAGGGGGGGCGAGTGGATGGACGGTGTGCTGCGCTCCTACATTACCAAAGACGGCACTGATGCTACTGATACCATAATCAGGATGGTGACAGAGAGCAAGCATTTCGGGCAGATCAGGGTGCTGATGCTGGATGGCATTACCTATGCAGGTTTCAATGTTGTTGATATTACGGTAGTATTTGAAAAAACCGGTATTCCTGTTATCGTGGTAATGCGTGACTATCCTGACCTTGACCGTATACGGGCCGCCCTGGAGCACCTGCCTGACCCTGTGCCCAGGTGGGAGGTCATGAAGCGGGCGGGCGAGATACATAAGGTTGTGACCCATAAAGGTGAGAATCCGGTCTATTTGCAGCACTGTGGTATAGAACTGGAGGATGCCAGGGAGATCGTGCGGATGTCGTCCACTCACAGTAATATCCCGGAACCCTTACGTGCGGCGCATCTTATCGCCACTGGTATCGTGTGCGGGGAATCCACAGGTAAGGCGTGAAGCTGTGAGTCTGGCATCGTGAGCCTGACATTTATTTTAGAGGTATAATTGATATTTTGAAAAGGTCCTGATTAATAAAAACCGGATAAAAGAAATCCTCTCAGTCATATATCAGCATTTCATCAGTTACTTCAAAATATTTATCAGCAGCTGACATCAACTCAGGTCTTGTATTTTCAATAAATGATACTATTTCGACTTTCACACCTTTGGATTGAAGTGCATAGACAAGTGGTACAAAGTCACTATCGCCTGTTAAGATTACCATAACATCCACTTTATCAGCAAGCGAAAAAGCATCGATCGCAATTTGCATATCCCAGTCTGCTTTGATGGAACCGTCAGGCAGTCTTCTGGGTGTTTTGGATTTTACTTCAAAACCAAGATTTTCCATAAATTGAACAAACTTGGACTGGTCTATTCCTTCGGGCGAGACGTTATATATGATTGCCCTGGTAATTTCCCTTGATACCATTGAATCTATGACTATACTATAGTCCGGCTTTGCACCCCTTGCTTTTGCTGATAAGTATATGTTCTGTCCATCAATAAGGATGGCTGTCCGTTGTTTAAATTTGTCTTCACTTTCGTTATACATAAGAATGCCTGAGTTGTTTATATTTCCCAGACTAATTTATACTTTCTGTATCGATCTCATGTATGATTGAAAATCAATTCCTGCCCAGCGACCGTGCAAACTCTATGCTACCACAAACTTTCCCCTGGAAATTAACAATAGCAGCCGAAACCTCCCCGTCCTCAACAACCAGCTCGGCCGCACCGGGCTCGGACTGCCTGGGCGAAGTGGGGCTGCCCGGGCACAATAAAGTGACATCTCCGCTCCTGTGTATCCGGGGCCTGTGGATGTGCCCGAAGATCAGCAGGTCAACCTCCAGTTCCCTGGCAAAATAACCCAGTCCCGTCATATCAACTACTGAGAGCTGGCCCCGGTGTGTTACACCGATACGGACGCCTTCGGCCTCGAAGGTGGTATGCTCCGGAAGCAGCTGCCTGATCTCCGGGGAGTCTGAGTTACCTGCCACACCCACCAGGTTGCAGATATCCTGCAATTCATTATAACACTGGAGGGATACGAAATCCCCTGCATGGACTATCATATCAGAAGAGGCCATCATGTCCAGTAGGGGACGGGGCAGTATTTCGATGGGATGGCCTGGTTTTAAATGGGTGTCAGAGACAACAGTTATTTTCATGAATGATTAATACACATGCAATTTGATAATACTTACCACCTGAAAATATCCCCCTGGCAGGGGTATGAACCTGGGTATGGACAGTGGTTGGTAAGACCCGCATCAGGATATCCCAACCTTTTGTGATCTGGTTGTTTACAGGAAAAATGCAATAATCTTTTATATTATGGCATTATTATACGACGTTGGTAACACAAACATTAAAGTCTGTATTACTAATTGCTATTACTGTATGGATGGGTATTAATATGAAGGAAAATGTAAAGGAAAGTTCTGAAAGTAAATGGGATACTTTGAACCAGATGTTTCTCATTAATCAACTGGCCAACCAGGCATATAGTGAGATATATAAACATAAATCAGATCCCTGGAAAGTTTATAGAACAAAATGCAAAATGATGTACCAGATTGATAATTCTCTTAATGTATACTTACTATTTCAAGAACTGTACGATAAATTAGAACTTCCTGAAAAGCAAATAATGGCGAGGCGTTTTTGTTAGTAACAATTCCAATTGTATAATTTTTTTAGGTGATAACATGAATCTGTCTCTAACCCAGGAAAAAATATTGTCAAATTTAATATACCTCTACAATAAGAACGATAGGCCACTTCAGGCATCAGAAGTCGCACAAACCACAGGTCTTAATGTTGGAACAATCAGAAATCATATGCAAATCCTGAAAATGTTAAAAATGACTAAAGGAATAACCGGCCCCAAGGGTGGCTATATTCCGATAGCGAAAGCATTTGAAAGATTTTCATCGAATAATAAATCAAATCTCAATATGCATCTGAATAGAACAAAATTAGAAGATGTCACAATCTGTGAGATCAAGTTAAATCCACAAGACAATTCCACTTATTCAGGTTCGATAAGAATAATTGGAAATATGGAAAATTTTAGTGTAGGGGATACCGTTACTATTCAAACACCGACCAATAATAACACTATGATCAAAGGAATCATCACTGGAAGAGATTTTAATACCAACACATTATTTTCTTCACCTATTGAAATCCTGGCCGAATAAATGTAAAAAATTTCAAGATAGTCAGGTCTGTCAAATCATTTTGTGTTATAATATTTCCACGTAAAATGTTCACTGATCATAAGAATAATTATAAGAATTATCACCAGAATTAATTTCACATCCTTTTGCAGCTGATTATTAGTTGAAGGATTAAATAACTAATATGTACAGATGCAGATAGAGATAGTATTATGTAATACGAATACCAAGCTTTATGACAGCCACAAAAAATGAAAAACTTCATGTATATATCATGTATATAGGTAGAAACAAGAAGCAATTCTAATTAAAATAAACTGATGGAGATTATTTCAAAATGGAATCAGAATTATCAAGAATAGGCGTTTCTCTTCCGGATATCTTGCTTGACAAGTTTGATGTCATAATAAATAACAGGGGATACTCTTCCAGATCAGAAGGCATCAGGGATGCCATCAGGGGGTATATCAGGTATTATGACTGGATGAGTGATATAGAAGGGGAACGAGCTGGCAACATAACCCTGGCATATAACCATAAACAGCGGGGCATAGAGGATCTACTTGCAAATATCCAGCATGAATTCACAGATATTATCCAGTCTACTATCCACCTTCACCTGGATCATGACCACTGCATGGAAGTAATAATCCTGCAGGGCGAAGGAAAAAGAATGAAGGAGATATACGAGAATCTTGTAAAAAATAAAGGTCTCCAGCACGTAAAACTAAACACCATCGTCCCCTCGGAGATATAAGTTGTAAACTTGGAAAACTGTTTATGATACCGTCATTTTACGGTATCAGGTTTTTTTAATAGTATATCAAGTATAACTTGATGTATTGAAAATGCTCACTCCGTTCACATTTTCTAATCTTCAGCTTCTTCGAAGCTTCAGTCAAGAAAATCCGACCGAAGGGAGGATTTTGTTCCTCCGCAATTATCAAAACTATTGGTAGACTTATAATAGGACCCATCGGGTACAGCATTGTCTGGAAAATGCGTGGAGCGATGATATAATATGGAACCGGAAAAGCTGAAAATAAAACTTGAACACTGGTCAGAGCATAATAAAAGCCATGCTGCAGGTTACATGAAACAGGCAGTTGAAGCCGGAAATATGGGCATGCATGAAGTGAAAGATGAACTGTTATCCGCAGCAGAAGACCTGGAAAATGTAGGTCGTCATCTTAAAAAGGCTATGGAAAAACTATAATTGCGCCATTACTGCCATCCAAAGCGCAGGGATGTCATAACCGGATAAGCAGCTCAACTGCTAATACCTTTCACAAGTGAATACAGCAGGTAAACTACAGACATGACCAGAACGATCGTAGCCCCCGACGGCACATCAAACAGATACGACAGCCATATCCCGCCACTGCTAAAAACCGCACCGAACATGATAGAAAGCAGCATCATCTTTTTGAGATTGGAAGTAAACAGCCGGCTCATAGCCGCAGGGATCGTCAACAGGGCTATGACTAAAATCACACCCACCACCCGTATCAGTACCACAATGGTGAGAGCAATAAGGCATAACAGGACAAGGTACTGGCGCTCTGCGTGAACGCCGCGTACGGTTGCAAATTCCTCATCAAAACACAGTGCCAGGAATTCCTTATAAAACGAATACACCACCAGGATAATGATCGCATCGAGTACCAGCATCAGGACGATATCAGAGAACGGCACTGTCAGGATGTTCCCGAACAGATAGGTCATCAGGTCCGGAGCATAGCCCGGCGTCATGCTGACAAGGATGATCCCTATCGACATTCCCATCGCCCACAATATCCCAATAGCAGTATCTTCCGGGAGCCTGGATCGTTTGCTTACCCAACCCATGCTCAGCGCCGAAGCAATGCTGAACGGCAGCACTCCAAGAATTGGGTTGATCCCGAGGTAGTATCCGAGCCCGATACCACCAAAGGATGCATGGGCAATCCCGCCGCTGATAAAGACGATCCGCTTCACCACCACGTAAACCCCGATAATGCCGCAGGCAATGCTGGCAAGTATCCCGGCCATGATGGCATTTCTTACGAACTCATACTGCAAAAGTTCTATCATGTAAAGCGTCCTTCAATGTTTCTTAATGTTTCTTCAGTACCCTGTGCGGAACACCGTGAGCGATCAGATCGACAGGGCAATGATACGTAGCTTCCAGGTCCTCAGCAGCCAGTTCTTTTGAGTCATGGTAATACAGCCTGTGGTTCAGGCAGGCGATCTTATCCACATAAACGGAAACCGCACTGATATCGTGCGATACCAGGACAATCGCCATTTTTGATTTTAGTTTTTCTAACAACTCATAAAATTCTTCCTGCATGATCGTATCTATACCTGCTGCAGGTTCATCCAGCAGAAGCAATTTCGGATTAGCGGCAAGTGCTCTTGCTATGAAAACTCTATGCTGCTGCCCACCTGAGAGTTTTCCGACCTGTCTGTCTTTATACTCAAGCATATCCATTTTTGCAAGTGCATCCAAAGCCGCCTTTTTATCTTCTTCACTGTATCGTTTGAACAAACCGGTATGACCCAGACGTCCCATCAAAACAACTTCCCAGACGCTCACAGGGAATTCCAGATCAAAAAGGCTGTATTGAGGCACATATCCAATGTATTTCCTGGAAACTTGAGGTGTATCACCAAAAACTGTGACTGTCCCTTTGCTGGGTTTTACCAATCCTAATATAACCTTAAGTAGAGTGCTCTTTCCTCCCCCGTTCACTCCTATGATGCCTAAAAAATCGTGCTCTTTTATAACAAGATTTATCTCTTCGAGTACGGGTATACTGTCATAATGCACCCAGACATCCTTGATAACGACAACATCGGCATTCATGTTCATGTCAGACCTTGAGCAATTGTATTAGAAACTTTGCGCAGATTTGTTATATAGTCTTTTGCCAGGGGATCTACAGGTACAACATTACCTCCAATTTCCTTTGCTATTACCTCTGCACTCTTTGTACTGAACTGGGGCTGGACAAAGATGACCTTGATATTATTCTCTTTAGCGGTTTTAATCAGATGCTCCAGGTCACTGGCACTTGGTTCTTTGCCTTCGACCTCAACCGCTATCATTGTCAGGTTGTAGTCGCGTGCGAAATAGCCCCATGAAGGATGGAAAACCATGAAGGTACGGTTCTCAAAGCCTGATAGGGACTCGTTGATCTCCAGGTCAAGGACCTCAAGATCATGGATGTACTGCTCTTTGTTCTGTTCGTAATACGTTTTATTAGCCGGATCGATTTGGACCAGGCCATCACAAATATTCTGCACCATGATCTTAGCATTTGCAGGAGATAACCAGATGTGTGGATCCATACCACGTTTATCACCATCATGCCCGGAAATTTCTTCATCATGATGGTGTTCTTCCATTGCTACTGGCGTGATACCTTCTGATGTGTCAACCAGCAGCATATCCGGGTTGACGGACCTGATCTTATCCAGCCAGACTTCTTCGAACGGAATCCCTGAACCCACTTTGGCATACATTTTGGCACTGCTGACTGCCTTTAGCTGACTTGCAGTGGGCTCATAGGTAGCCGGACTTGCACCGGGCGCTATCATGACAATGACTTTAACTTTATCGCCGCCGACCTGCTCCACAAAATCAGCTTGCGGCAGGATGCTGACCACAACAATTAACTTTTCCTGGCTGGTTTGCTGCTCTGCCTTTTCTATACATGCATTGCCCAGAACGACTGCAATGAGAAGTATTATAACATGCAGTATTTTGTAATTCATTTTGATTGGCACCCACTTTTCAGGATAATGTGCAAGTATATGAGTTGCAGATATTCAAGTTATCCTAATAATTTCAACTCAACCACTTGCCATTCACACATTAAATTCTACAGTTCGTCCATCTGGACCACGGATATCCAAGGTATTTAATCTATAAAAACCTTTATTAAGTCTTTCCATCAACTCCGGTTCTTTTGGATTCATTTCCAGTTCAATCACTTTCTTTTCACTTATCAACAGCTCATATTTTTCACTGATATCTTTCGCCCGGTTAGATATCAGTAGTCCAACGTAAGGCTTAAATGCAATGAATCGCATTCAGAAGTACCCGAAACATCGTGTGGATACACGAATTTCACAGCGTCCGGATAGTGTAGGGGACTATCATGAAGGCCTGTCGAGCCTCCGACCCGGGTTCGAATCCCGGTCCGGGCGTTTTTTTTATTTCACTTCTTTCTTTGATATTTCATAGGTCTTTCTCTTCGCCCAATTGAAATATCTCAACTTCGACCGGGCATTCTTTCTTAAATTTACCAGGGTCGACAGCTATTGCAGGGAACGTGCCATAATGCATGGGAATCACAAGTTTGGGCCTTATCAGGTCAACCGCCCGCAGCGCATCCTTGATTCCCATAGTGTACCTGTCCCCGATCGGCAGCATGGCAATATCAATCCCCTCATCCCCTATCAATCTCATATCACTGAACAGCCCCGTATCCCCGGCATGGTATATGGTACTGCCAAACTTCCGGTGCTTCAGGATGAATCCTGCCGGATGACCCATACCAGATGAATGCAGTGCCTCTACCATCTTGATGTCCCATTCACCAACAGTTATTGTGCCGCCGATATTCATCCCTTCAGTCTTCAGCCCCCTGGAAGAGGCATACTTCGCAATTTCATGAATGGCCACAATCACTGCATTGTTGCGCTTTCCGATCTCGAAAGCATCTCCTATATGGTCGTCATGGTCATGGGTCAGGCAGATAATGTTACAATTAACCTCATCAGGTGTTGTCTTGCACTTGGGATTGCCGCTTAAAAACGGATCTAACAGCAGGTCTTCAATCAAAAAAGCAGAATGCCCAAGATATCTTACATTCATACTTTAGAGTAATTGGAGATATTACTTATATTTTATGCCCTCTTTAAGTAAATGCTCGCTGTTGCTCGCATTT